>DAOOKC010000006.1:0-38535 GCA_035385485.1 Exilispira sp. | reverse complement strand
ATCTGCTTAAGAAAATTAGCAGGTGAAGGTAAAATCCCTGGATTAAAAAAAGCTTCATGGTAAGGAGTAGCAAATGTATTCAGATCCAATTAGCGAAATGACTACAAAAATTTACAATGCACAAAAGGCTAATAAGCCCGATGTTACAATTAGTTATTCAAAGATGAAAGAGTCAATTTTAAATATTTTGAAAGAAAAAGGATTTATTCAGGATTTTTCAATAGAATCTTATACATCAAATTCAAATATTAAGCAGATTCATGTTGTATTAAAATATACATCCGATAGAAAACCGGTAATTAATGGTATTAGAAGAGTTTCAAAACCTTCAAGAAGATTTTATCATTCTGTTGAAGAAATAAAACCTATAATGAATGGTTATGCTGTTGGTATATATTCGACCAATAAAGGGATTTTGACCGATAAACAGGCAAAGAAAGAAAATGTTGGTGGCGAATATCTTTTTTATATATGGTAAATAATGAAACTTATGAAATTAGGAGATTAGTATGTCTCGATTAACAAAAAAACCTTTAGTTATACCTTCAAATGTTAAATTATCTATTCAAAATGATGGAAATTATTATAAAATCGAAGCAAAAGGTCCAAAAGGTAATGTAGTTAAAATAATTAGAAACGACATTGAAATAAAACAGGAAGGATCAAATTTAGTTTTTTCATATAATGGAAATGATAATTCCAAGAAACCTATGCTTGGTACAACCTATAGAATAATAAGCTCAATGATAGAAGGCGTTACTAATGGTTATACAAAATCTTTGACACTTTTTGGAGTTGGATATAAAGCAACATTAAAAGGTAAAAACATAGAGTTTGAGATTGGTCTTTCTCATCCAGTTTTATTTCCATTACCTCAATCTGTAGATGTGAAGATTGAACAAACTAAACTGACCTTTACAAGTTGCGATAAAGAAATATTGGGTTTAACTGTTCAAAAAATAAGAGATCTTAAAAAACCAGATGTATATAGAGGAAAAGGTTTTAGATTTGAAGGTGAAAATCCAATTCGCATGACTGGTAAAAAAACAGCTGGTAAATAAAAGCTTTTAAGGAGCTAAGTTTATGATTGATAAAATTGAAATTAAAAAAGAAAGAAAGATTAGAAGAAAATTTAGAAGTAAAAAGAAAATTACTGGAACAGAGTCAAGACCAAGACTTGTTGTATACAGAAGTAATTTGTATCTTTATGCACAACTTATTGACGACACCAAAGGTTTTACAATTTTGGGTTCTTCGTCAAGAAAATTAGGAAGACCATGTAATATTAAAATTGCGGAAAAATTTGGTGAAGAATTCGGTAAAACTTTAAATGAAAAAGGGATTCAAAAAGTTGTGTTTGATAGAAATGGCTTTTTGTATCATGGCAAGATAAAAGCATTTGCAGATGCGGTTCGAAAAGCTGGAATTATTTTTTAGTTTATGTAAATAAGGAGAAAATGGATGAGCTCAAATTATACTGATAGAGAGATAATGGAAAAAACAGTAAGACTTGGAAGAACTGCGAAAGTAGTTAAAGGTGGTAGAAGATTTTCTTTTAATGCATTAGTTGTTGTTGGTGATAAAAATGGCAATGTTGGTTATGGCTTTGGGAAAGCAAAAGAAGTTCCAATGGCTATAACAAAAGCCACAAGACATGCAAAAAGAAATCTTGTAGAAGTTAAAATTAAAAGAACGGGTGAAAAAGGTGAAAATGTTACAATACCTTTCCCTATAACCTATAAATATAAGTCTTCTATCGTACTTTTAAAACCCGCAGCTCCTGGTACTGGTATTATAGCTTGTGGTCCTATCAGAGCAGTTTTGGAAGCAGCAGGAATCAATAATGTATTGACTAAATCGATAGGTTCAAACAGTCCTATTAATCTTGTTAAAGCGACAATATTGGCTTTGCAAAAAATGAAATCAAAGGAAGAAGTCGCAGCTATTAGAGGTGTTGAACCTAAGAATTTATTCAAATAAATAATTTATCCGGGGTTGAAAAATGAAAAAATTATCTATCACATTGATAAAATCTCCTATTGGTTACAATAAAGATATTAGAAATACAGTTAAAGCTCTTGGTCTTAACAAAATGCATCAGACAGTTTATAAAGAAGAAAACCCAGCCATAATTGGAATGATACAAAAGATATCTTTTCTTCTTAAAGTTGATAAAGTTTAATCATATATTCTTAAGTGAGGATTGATATTATGGAAATAAAATTAAAAAATGCACCTGGTGCTACAAAAGAAAGGAAAAGATTAGGAAGAGGTCAGGCTTCAGGTTTAGGAACAACATCTGGAAAAGGAAATAAAGGGCAAAAGTCAAGAAAAGGTTATTCTAGAAAAGCTGGTTTCGAAGGCGGCCAGATGCCTTTATATAGAAGAGTACCAAAAAGAGGTTTTAGCAATTATCCTTTTAAGAAAGAATATCAGGAAGTTAGTGTCGATCTTCTAAGTTGTTTTGAAAATGGTGCAACGATTACAAATCTTGATTTGTATGAGGAAGGCCTTATCCAGAATATGGATAAACCTTTCAAAATATTAGGTAAATTGCCATTAGATAAATCAATTAATATTCAACTTAGAACAATAATGAATGGAAAGAAAAAGGTCCTTTTTGATAAATGTACAAAAGGTGCTAAAGAAACAATAGAAAAAGCTGGTGGAAAAGTCCTTACCCAATAATCGGAGGAACTAATGGGCAAAAATAAGAAAAGAATAATGATGCCTGGTGGCCCTAAAGAGATAGATGGTGCAAGCTTTACCGTCTTATCGGGATTGGCTGCAATATTTGAGATAAAAGAAGTTAGAATTAAATTTTTAATTACTCTTTTTATTCTTTTTATCTATCGTCTTGGAGCTCATTTACCTGTTCCAGGTATTGATGTTAATGCATTAGCCCAGGCAGTAAATGCTACTGCGGGTGGTTTGATGGATTTTATAGATATGTTCGCAGGTGGTGCTTTAAGAAGATTTACTCTTTTTACACTTGGTATTATGCCTTATATCTCTGCTGAAATTATCATGCAACTTTTAATGTCCATTGTGCCTGCATGGAAAGAAATGATGCAAGATGACCAGGAAAAAGGAAAAGATTTCATGCAATTCTGGTCAAGAGCATTAACAATAGTTCTTGCCGCTGTTCAGTCTTCCTTATTTATTAGATATATGATTGAACAGAATGCTGCTTCTACAACACCTTTTATTTTAATAAATTCAATACCACTATTTTATGCTGTATCTATTTTAGCAATAACATCAGGGACTATGTTCTTAATATGGCTTGGTGATAAGATAGATGAATTTGGTATTGGAAATGGTGCTTCAATAATAATTTTTGCAGGTATCATCTCAAGAATGCCCTCTGCATTAAGACAACTTTATAAAACTGCGATTGAAAGAAACATCTTTTTGATGATTGCAATTTTAATTATGTTTGTCTTTATCATTGTATTAATTATATATGTTCAGAGAGGGAAAAGAAAATTGATGGTAGGTGGTTCAAAGGCAATTAAAGGTGGAAAAGTTGCTATGATTCCAGCTTTTCCTTTGAATATACCTATTAACCCTTCGGGAGTTATTCCAATTATTTTTGCATCCGTTTTCTTACAATTACCAGGACAGATACTTGCTCCTTTTGTTGGGAAATCTGCTTTTATTCAAAAAATTGTAGTAGCTTTATATCCAGGTACAGGTTGGTATATTCTTTTAAATACTATTTTAATTATTCTTTTCACTTATTTTTATTCGCAGTTTCAGTTAAATCCTACAGATATTGCTAATTACTTATCTAAATCCGGAAGAACATTGAAGGGAAAAAGAGCAGGTGGTGATATTGCACCAGAAATCCAAAAAACTGTTGACAGAATTATCTTACCAGGAGCAATATTTTTAGCTTTCATAGCAGCTGTACCTGATGTTGTAAATAAATTATTTAATCTTCCACATGAGTTTACATACATAATGGGTGGTACATCGATATTAATTACAGCGGGTGTAGCTTTTGATATTGCTACAAGACTAGAAAGTATCAGAAGGTTTAGATTAAGAGGATAAATCAGCATGATACTATTCATATATGGTTTACCAGGCTCTGGTAAAGGTACTCAAAGTGAATTAATAAAAGAAAAATATGGTTTTAACCATATTTCTACTGGTGATATAATAAGAGATGTTATAAATAATAAAAAAGAAGGTTGGGAAAAACTTAATGAATATGTCTCATCAGGCCAACTTGTTCCTGATGAAATGATTAATGATCTATTTTTTAGTTCATTAAATGAAAAGGGGATAGATAAGAATTATATTATTGATGGTTATCCCAGGAATATTAACCAATTAGAGTTAATATCAGAAAAATTGAAAAATTTCCCGTCTATAGATGTAATGCATTTATATATAAAATGTGATGAAGAAAAAATAATTAAAAGGATTACATCTAGAAGAATTTGTGAAAGTTGTGGTGCAATTTTTAATATTGAACTTGACAAAGATATACAAAATTGCAAATTTTGTGGAGCGAAATTGTACCAAAGAGTTGATGATCAATATTCTGTTATTAAAAAAAGAATTGATGAATATAAAATTAAGACTCTTCCAGTCATAAATAGATTAAAAGAGAATAATCTACTTTATGAAGTTAATGGCGATAGAGATATTGATAGTATCTTTAATGAAATAATTATATTATTGAAGGGGAAAGTTGGATAATGCCAAAAGAAGATGTTATAATGCTTCAGGGAGAGGTTGTAGAAGTTTTACCAAAAACACTGTTCAGAGTTAAATTAGATAATGGACATGTTATTTTAGCACATCTGGCTGGAAAGCTTAGAATGTATAATATAAGACTTCTTCAGGGAGATAGGGTTCAGGTTGAACTTTCTCCATATGATTTAACGAAAGGAAGAATTACTTATAGAATTAAGTAATCTCAATAAAATAAGTGTTTCTTACTTTGTATTATTACATTAATATATAATATTCTGGAGGTTTGTAATGAAGGTTCGTTCTTCAGTAAAAAAGATTTGCGATAAATGCAAAATTGTTAAAAGAGAAGGTGTAGTTAGAGTTATATGTGAAAATCCAAAACATAAACAAAGACAGGGTTAATTTTAGGAGGAAATTAGATGGCTCGAATAGCGGGTGTTGAATTACCAAACAAAAGAATCGAAGTTGCTCTTACTTATATATTCGGAATAGGTAGATCTACTTCAAATAAAATCTTAAAAGAAACTAATATCAATAAAGACAAAAGAACCAATGAATTAACTGATGAAGAAATTCAAAAATTAAGAACTATCATCGAAAAGACCTTAAAAGTAGAAGGTGATTTGAAAAATGAAATAGCTCTTAATATAAAAAGACTAAAAGATATTAGGTGCTATAGAGGTCTCAGGCATCAAGCAAATTTACCTGTAAGAGGTCAAAGAACAAGGACTAATGCCAGAACAAGAAAAGGTCCTAGAGGTAATAGAATTGGTGCTAAGAAAAAGAAAGCAGCAGCAAAGGAGTAATTGATATATGGCTAAACAGAAGACAAAGAAAAAAGCAAAGCATGTTGTCCCTTATGGCAAATGTTATTTGAATTGTTCTTTTAATAATACAATTGTTACTTTTACAGATACAAATGGAAATGTTTTAGGTTGGTCAAGTTCAGGAGCTAACAATTTTAGAGGTGCCAAAAAATCGACTCCATTTGCAGCTCAAATTGTTGTTGAAGCTGCTTGCAATGCTATAAAAGATTATGGACTTAGAGAGGTCGAAGTCTTTGTTAATGGCCCTGGTATGGGTAGAGAAGCTGCCATTAGAGCATTGGCTCAAAATGGTTTGATTATAAGAGCTATTACAGATATTACCCCTATTCCACATAATGGTTGTAGACCAAGAAAAAAGAGAAGAATGTAAATAATTATATAAAGAGGTGCAGAATAATATGGCAAGAAATTATGAAACTAAATGTAAACTTTGCCGAAGAGAAGGTGATAAGTTATTCTTAAAAGGCGATAGATGTTATTCTAGAAAATGTCCTATCGATAAAAAGAAATTTATTAAGAGTAGAAATTCAAAACTTTCTGATTATGGTTTACAATTGAGAGAGAAACAGAAAATTAAAAGATATTATGGAGTTTTAGAAAGACAATTCAGAGTTTATTTTGCAAGAGCATTAAAAATTAGACAGGGATTAACAGGTGAAAATTTACTTACTCTTTTAGAATCAAGATTAGATAACGCTATTTTTAGAATGAATCTTGCAAAATCAAGAAATCAAGCAAGACAATTCGTTTTGCATGGCATGTTTGCTGTTAATGGACAAAAAATAAATATCCCTTCATATAATGTTAAACCAAACGATGTTATAACGTTTACATCTCATGGTGAAAAAAATAAAGAGCTTCTATCAATTGTTGAACAAAATAAAGAAACAAAACCAGATGTTGAATGGTTAACTTTTGATTTTGATAAAAAAGAAGGAAAGATTTTAAGATTACCTTTAAGAAGAGATATCCCACAGAATTTCAATGAACAGCTTGTAGTTGAATTCTATTCTAAATAGTTGGAAAAAAAGAGGGAATAATGGATAAAAATATTTTACAACATCTGCAACTTCCTTCCAACATTGTTTTTGAATCTAATGAAGAAGATATATTTCATGGAAGATTTATAATGAAACCTCTCGAAAAAGGTTATGCAATAACCATTGGCAATAGCTTAAGAAGGGTTTTATTATCTTCACTTCATGGGTATGCTATTTCAAGTATTAGGATTGAATATCAGGAAAAAGGTGAGAAGAGAAATTTTGTAAAATCCGAATTTGATAATATTCCAAACATGGTTTTAGAAGATACTTTAACAATTATAAGTAATTTAAAAAAGGTTAGATTTACTTTGAATACAGAATCGCACAAAAAAACTTATAATGTTGAAATATCTGGACCTTCTGAAATAAATGCAAAAATTCTTGAAAATTCCGATATGAACATCGTAAATCCCGAAGAATATCTTTTTACAATAACGAAAGAAGGTAAAATATTCTTAGAATATACTGTCGAATGGGGAAAAGGCTTTGTAGCAGCCGAAAAGAAGGTGGATTTACTTGATAAAATAGGAATTATTCCAATTGATTCAATTTTTTCACCCGTTAAAAAAGTTAACTTTCAGATTGAGGCTGCAAGAGTAGAAAATATAACTGATTATGAATCATTGATACTTGATGTATGGACCGATGGTACTATAAAACCAAAGCAGGCTTTAGAACAGGCTTCTTATATTCTTATTCAATACTTTTCAAAATTCATCACCAGTATAAAAGATGAGAAAGAGATATTTGATATAGAGTCTGTAAGTGATGAATCTATTAATGATAAAGATGCAAAATTATTACAAATTTTAGATCAATCTCTTGATGTTCTTGAATTTACAGAAAGAATTAAAAATTGTTTTAATTCCGCAAATATAAAAACTTTTAGAGATTTATTATCTAAAACTGATAGTGAAATAGAAAATCTTAAAAATTTTGGTAAAAAATCTTTAGAAACAGTTATTGAAAAATTAAGAGAAAGAGGATTATCTCTTAATATGAAAGATGAAATTGAAAGAATTGAAAAACTTTATAAAAAAAATTCTGATTAAAATACATCATTTAAGGGAAGGCTATGAGACATTTAGTTAATAAAAGTAAACTAGGTAGAACTAAAGCACATAGAGAAGCAATGCTTAGAAATCAGATTACTTCTCTTATCTTATATGGTAAAATTGAAACTACTCTAGCAAAAGCAAGATTTTTAAGGTCTAATATTGAAAAATTAATCACAAGAGCAAAAATAGAAGACTCTGTTCATAATAGAAGAATAGCAAGAAAGGTAGTTCAAAATAAAGATGCTTTAAATAAGTTATTCAAAGAAATCGGACCAAGATTTAAAAACAGAAATGGTGGTTATACAAGAATAATTAAAACTGGATTTAGAAAAGGTGACGATGCCCCCATGGCTGTGATAGAAATACTTTCAGAATAATGAATAAGATTAGGGATAAAATCTGGCATATTGCCAGATTTTTATCTTTAATAATACTTATCCTAAGTTTTATTTTTTCGTTAGTCAATGAAAAATCTATAAAGATTTACGTTCTTATTTCGTATATTTTTTTTTATGATTTATTTAAAAATATTAAAAGTTTAATCTCAATTTTAACTAGATTAATTATATTAGTATTATCAATCATTTTTTTCAAATTATTCTCAACCTTTTTTTATTACAATATATTAAAACCAGATCTTATAAGCGAAACAATCAATATGACCAATCAAATTTTAAATATATCAAATTCAATATTTTTTTCAGCTTTACTTTTTATATTAATTCCACCAAATTCTATAAGTTTGATAAAAGATATAAACAATTTTATCTCAAACTTAAAATTAAATGAATTGAAAAGTAAAAAAATTGATGGAATAAAAATTAATTCAATATCATCATTTTTTGCCTATCTGATAGATGAAAGTTATAAGATATATTATCAAAAAGAAAAAAAGATATGAAAATTAATTAACTCTTTTTATATATTAAATTTTTTAAGATTTCAATTTGCTCACTTTGGGTATCATCAAATTGAACTCCATAATGCCAGTTATCCTGTTCTTTCCATCTTCTTCTAACGAATGCCTTTAATGAAAAAATGCTATTTTCAATTCTAAAATTAAGTTGCAATTCATCTTTTTCAAAAAGATTAGATGCTAAACTATTATCATCTGAATAAAATTGCATACCACCAGCAGATATATCAACAATATTCGCATTTACATTTAAATATTCTGTTCTTGTAAAATAGCTATTTTTAATAAGAGATGCAATCAAAAGTTTAGAAAATTCTTCGAGATTGTTGATTATATTAAATGCTATTTGAGAGTTTTTGTCGGTTTCATTCATTAAATAAAGATAACCTATAACAAATTTTTTATAGATCATTGGATAATAAAGTTCAGATAAGATATTTTTCTTTTGTTTTAATAAAAGTAATTGATTTATTTTTTGATTTGCTACATTTTGATCATTGCCTAAAAGTTTATAATATTCTACAATATCTTCATTAACTATTACCTTTTCTATATCATAAACTTGAGAATCAGGAAAATATTTAAATGAGTTTGGTATATAAAAAGCTTTACCAGTTTTTACAATTAAAAATTCTTCTATTGTAGATGGATTTCTATTTTTAAATATGACAATAGCATTTTTTGAGAAAACAGACATCTTTCTTCTAAAACCATCTATCATATCTTGAATATTATTAATAGAGTCAAGCTTTAAAAGGTTTTCATCAAATATTTTAAAATTGGTGGTTTCTGGAAAATCAAGATGTTCTATTTTTGATTGAAATGTAACTTCAACATTATTTTCACCTAATGTTACTCTCTGGAATCTTCTTTGAATGTTTCTTACAATATTATCTGGAAATGATATCACAAAAGTTTGAGAATTTACGATAGATTTTATAGTTGAGGTAAACATATGTCTATTGTCTCTGACAAAGAAGATAAAATTAAGCTTTTGATATATGGAAAGAGGAAGTTTACAATTATGTTGAACTGTTATTGTAAAAGCATCATATCTAATAATAGTACCCGTAAATTCATATTTTTCCTTAACAAAAAAGGAAAGAGGAATCTTTTTAGTAAATAAAATATCAATTATATATTCTTTTTCAATTTTCGATGAAATATTAGCACTCAATTTTAGCTCCTGAAAATAAATACTTTTTAACTAATTTCATTATAAATATAAAATATAAATTTTCAATTTGTATTATATGAATCGTCTTACAAATAAAAATTATTGAAAAAAATTTAATGTGATTAATTATCTATTTAGAAAATATGAGAGAAAGAATAAAAAAATTACTTGATGAAATTGATTATCTATCTTCTAAAAGCCTTTTTAAGGAAAAAGTCAAACTTGTTGCAGTATCTAAAACTTTTGGTGCAGAAAAAATATTAGAAGCTTATGATTGTGGTATTAGAATATTTGGGGAAAATAAGGTTCAAGAAGCTATTTGTAAAATAGATATATTAAAAGAATATAAAGATATAAAGTGGCACTTGATAGGACATTTACAATCTAATAAGGTAAAAAAATGTAAAGTTTTTTCTCTTATACACTCAATAGATTCCATAAAACTTTTAGAAGAATTTTCAAAATTTGAAGATTCTGAAAAACCCGATCTACTGATTCAGATAAATTCTTCTAAAGAAGAAACAAAATCGGGACTTTTTATTGAAGATGTTTACAACTTTTTTGATAAAATAATTGAACTTGGCTTAAATAAAAAACTAAATATTAGAGGTTTGATGACAATAGGACCATTAACTGATGATGAAAGTAAGATAAGATTAGCATTTAGAAATACAAGAAAATTATATGAAGATTTACAATATAAATATAATATTAAATTCGATATTTTATCAATGGGTATGAGTAGTGATTACAAGATAGCCATCGAAGAGGGAAGCAATATGGTTAGAATTGGCTCTTTAATCTTTGGAGAAAGAAATTATGTTTGAAATCATTTTATCTACAATTTTTCTTTTAATTTATATTTTTCTCTTTTTAAGAATGATTTTCTTAACTATTAGTTCTGAAAATGCTAATAGTAATCTTTTTATTAAAATTGCTGATTTTTTTGTAAGAAAAACAGATTTTTTATTTAAAAGTATTGATTCAAAGATAAATTTTTCGATTGGTAAATTAAGATTAAATTATCTTGTATTGATTCTATTATTCATGATTTTGCAAAAATTAATAATATTGATAATTAAAAATTAATGAAAAATTCAAAAATTAGATAAAGGGGAATCGTATGGAGAAGATAAAGTATGCTGTTATTGGTGGATCAGGTTTATTAAGTCTTGAAAATCTTTCTATCGAAAAAGAGATAGAAATTTCTACACCATATGGTATGATGTCTGATAAGGTTACTATAGGTTTTTTTAGAGGTACAAAACACAAAATTGCATTTTTACCAAGACATGGAAGAAATCATACAATCATGCCATCAAATATTCCTCAAAAGGCAAATGTATGGGGCTTAAAATCATTAGGTGTCGAAAGGGTTTTCGCTGTATCAGCAGTTGGCTCATTAAAAGAAAATATAAAGCCTGGTGATCTTGTTATACCTTCACAAATTTTTGATAGGACGAAAAATAGAGACTCAACATTTTTTGAAGATGGACTTGTAGGTCATATTCCTTTTGGGGAGCCATTTTGTCCAACTCTTTCAAAAATATTATATGAAACAGTTAAAGGTCTGGGTTATCCTGTTCATAAAGATGAGACCTATGTTTGTATGGAAGGACCCGCTTTTTCTACAAAAGCAGAATCTGAATTTTACAGGATGCTAAAAGCTGGTGTTATTGGTATGACAGCTCTTCCTGAGTCCAAGCTTTTTAGAGAGGCTGAAATCTGCTACACACTTTTATCTACAGTTACCGATTATGATTGCTGGAAAGAAGGAGAAGAAGCTGTTAATGTTAAAATGGTCCTTGAAACGATGAAGAAATGCAATGAAATGGTCCATAAGGTTTTAGTTAAGTTATTTGAAACATTACCAGAAAAATTGGAAGTTGATTGCCAATGTCAATATTCATTGATGTATGCAATAACTACTAAAAAAGAAGGAATATCCAAAGATATGCTTCGAAAACTGGATTTGCTTTTGGGAAAATATTTTAGCATAAGCCAAAAAGAGGAAGAATAATATGTCATTTCTGGCATTTTTCCCATTTGTCCTTCAACCTGTTATTTTACCATCAAATTCTATAGGTATTTTATCATCACAAATTTATTTAAAAAATATTAATCAGGAAGAAAATTTGTTCTATTATGATTTTTTAAGTTATATGCTGGATTTTCCTAAAAATATCCAAACAGTTTTAAATTATAATTTCTCTTTTATTAATAAGTTATATTGTTTTTCTTTGAAAGAAGATCAAAAAGAGTCTATTTTTGCAAGGTATGAAAATATTTTTTTTCTCCTTTTTCCTTTACTTTATTTTTATCTTTCAAATATGGTAAAATTATCTCAAATTTTGCAATATGGGATATCTTCTAATTCTTTTTCGACAATTGAGAATAGATATATATGGGGATCTATTTTAGCTATAAGTCTTAATATTATTTTAAATGATTTTTTTACTATCAAAAAGTCATTTTAGTAAAAAATAATTATGGGTTTATTTTTTTAATAATTGGACTTTAACTAATAGAGGAATAAAATGAAAAATAGCATAATAAAAAAATTAATTTTAGTATTAATAATAATCGCAATAACTATTTTTATTGATCAGATAAGTAAGTATCTTATTTCTCATAATATGGAGCTTTATTCATTTAAACCAATTATACCTGATATTTTAAATTTTAGATATATAACAAATTATGGTTTTCTACTTGGAATTGGTTCAAATTTAAATGATGGAAGAACATTCAATGGAGTTGTGATAATAACTATTATAGCACTTTTAGTTCTTTTAGGTTATTTTATTTATATCTTTTTTCAGAAAAATACTTCAAAATTTCTTCTAATTACTTTTTCAATATTAATAGGTGGAGCATGGGGAAATTTTTTAGATCGACTTATAAAAGGTAAGGTTGTTGATTTCCTTGAAATAATACTTCCTTTTAAGAGAATTGGAAGATTTTATATCGGTTCAACACCTATTTTTAATATGGCTGATCTTTTTGTATCAATTGGGATTATATTACTTCTAATATATTATTTTATCATAGAACCTAAAGAACATGAAAAGAGGAAAAAAGAAGAAGAATTAAGAAGTAGTGAGAATTTTGATAATTCAAATGAAGTTGTTAATGATGATAAAACTGATAGCAATGATCAGAATATGATCTACCCTGATAATAACTCTGAAAATCAAAATAATTTTGCAAATAATATTAATAATGAAAATAATGAAAAAAATGAAAATATTTAAATTTTTTTAATAAAATAAAAATTTATAATCAAAAATATGATAGATAATTTAATAGATAAAGAAGATGAAATCGAATTTTTACAATTTATAATTCCAGAAGAATCTGAAGGAATAAGAGTCGATAAATTTTTATCTGAATATAGCGGTTATTCAAGAAGTAGAATATCAAATTATACTTATAAACTTTTGATAAATAATAAAGAAGAGAAACTATCGAAGATAATAAAGAAAAATGATCTTGTACAAATTTATTTAAAAGTTCCAGAAGATTATTCAGAAATTGTGCCTCAGAAATATGATTTAAATATAATATATGAAGATGACTTATTATTAATAATTAGAAAACCATTTGGAGTGCCTACACATCCTTCTTTCGGTCATCCAAAAGATACAATGTTAAACTATATTAAGTATTATCTTTTATCTAAAAACGAAACGACTTTACCAGATTGTGGTATGGTTCATAGGTTAGATAAAGATACAGAAGGTTTATTAATTTTTGCAAAAACAATAGAAAGTCAAGCATACTTAAAATCTTTATTTATGGATAGAAAGATAAAGAAGAATTATTTTGCCATAGTAAATGGTATAGTCGAGCCAAAGAATTTTGAATATAAAGATAGATTAAAAAGAGATCCAAACGATAGATTAAAATTTAAAGTCTCCACAAGTGGTAAAGAAGCTGTTTTATCATATAATCGTATTGCTAAATCAAAAGATTATAGTGCATTAAATATTGACTTAAAAACTGGTAGAACACATCAAATAAGAGTTCAATTTTCATATAGAGGACATTTTATAGTTGGAGACCCAATATATGGTAAAAAGCAAAATAAAATCTATGAAGAATATGGTATGCTTTTATTATCAAAAAAAATAGGATTTATTCATCCTAAAAATAATCAATTCTTAGAATTTGAAATAGATTTACCAGAAAGATTTAATAAATTTATGAATAATTATAATATAAAGATCGAGGATTAATATATGAGATTAAATATAGGGTTTACAGGTATTTCAGGAATGCTTGGTAAGAATTTTCTCGATTTTTATACTCAAAATGAAAATTTAAAAGAAAGTTATAAGATAATTGGTATTTCAAGAAATGTTCCTCAAAAATTAATTGAAAAATATAAAGATTTTAAAGATGATATCGAATTTAGGAATATTAATTATTTTGATAATGAAAACATTAAAAGAGCTTTAGAATCCATTGATATTTTAATTCATGCTGCAGGTATTACAAAAGCAAATCATTATTCTATCTTTTATGACGGTAATGTAAAGGTTTCTCAAAACTTAGTTAATCTGATTGAAAAAGAAAAATTGCCTATAAAAAGTTTTATATATATTTCGACTCAATCAGTTCTTGGACCTTCCGATTTGGTTAAAAATAATGAAAATATATATTTAGATGAAGAAAGAGAATATAATCCAATATCCAGTTATGGTAAAAGTAAAGCTGAAGCTGAAAAAATGTTAAGAAATTCAAGAATTAATTGGGTAATAGTAAGATTCCCGACAATTATTGGAAAATATGAGATGGATTCGTTAACTCTTTTTAAATTTGCCAATCACGGTATTACAATAGATACAGCCTGGGCAGAATTTACTTTATCCTATATAATGGCTGAAGATGCAATAAATTTAATTTTTATCTTAATAGATAAAATATTAACAAATTATGGTTTAATTAATAAGAATATATTTCATTTTTGTTATGATGAACCAATAAAAATAAAAGACTTTATGATACAAATTGCCAAAATGTCTTCTAAAAAAAAGGTTATAAATTTTTCTATACCAAAATTTGTATTTAAGTTAGCAGCTTCTATTGTTTCATTCGTTTCAAATATATACCCAAATAATATAATTTTAAATAAAGAAAAAGTGAATGAATTTTTGCATACCAATTGGCTTTTATCTAATAGTAAAACAAAAAAAATATTGTCACTTGATAAAATTGAAGAAAATGCAAGTTTAAAAGAAATATATAAATGGTATAAAGATGAAGGTTTGATTTAATATGGAAAAAAAATCATTAGTCCTATATCCAATAGATGTTGTAATAATAATATTAAATTTGACCTTTTCCTTATTTTGTTTTTTAAATGTTGGTAAATTATATATTAAAATAGGAAATATAAGATTTGATAGACAGTTATTAACTGGTTTTTTCTTTTTTTTAGTGAATTTTCCTATTTTACAATTGATAAAAGTTTTAAATCCATCAAAAAACAAAATATTACAATTTTTCAGACTATTTTATGGGCAGATTTTTTATGCTGTATATTTTCCCGAATGCATAAATCTATCTCAATTATTTTTTAATAATAAATCTTTGGATTCATTTTTTGCATATTTAGATTTTTTGATTTTTCATTATCAACCAGCTGTAGAGTTTAGTAAGGCATTTATAAGTAATAGATATATAAACGAATTATTCTTTTTTTCTTATTTCTTTTATTATCTTCTTATGACTGCGGGCTGGTGGATACTTTATTTTAGGGGGAAAAAGAAGCTAGCACACTATTGTTTTTTCGTTACAACACTTAGCTTTGGATTTTTATATATCTGGTATACATTTTTCCCTGTGAAAGGACCTAAATTTTATATTGAATCGCTTCACAATGTTTGGTATTCAAATTTTCAAGGATTTTATTTTACAGAGCTAATGAAAAAAATATTTAATTCTACTAATCTTGGAGGTGCTGCTTTTCCTTCATCACATGTAGCTATTTCACTTATTGCTTTATTTTTGAATAGAACTTATAACAAGAATTTAATGCCACTTGTTTTTCCTTTAACCATTACACTTATGCTTTCGACAGTTTATCTTTATGCCCATTATTTTGTAGATGTTATTGGAGGAATCTTCTTCGCTATTTTACTATATACCTATGTTCCTCTTCTTCAAAGTGTATTTTTAAAACTTGCTATGAAGTTAGGCAAATTTCTCATGGATAAGTTTAATTTTCAGCAAATATACTCGATGGATGAAAATCTAATAGTAAATTAGTCAATTTTGATTTTTCTCTACTTAAAATTTTTTATATCTTTTTCTATTTATTATTATCAGGAAATTCATATTTATTTATTCTTGAAACAATTCAAACAATTATTAAACTATTATTTTAATATTTAAATTTTTAATATTTAAAGCAAAAGTTATTTTGATATAATTTGTCTTTTGTAAAATTAATTTTACAATTAAAAAAATCAATAAAATAATAATAAAATATAAATAATATAAAAAATTTATAAAAAATATTGACAAATTAATAAAAATATATTATATATTGATTGAAATTAAAGATATTGGGGGTTTCATGAAAAAAATGATTGGTAGATGCCCTATATGTGGGCAAGCCTTGACCGTGACCTCTCTTTTCTGTAAAGAATGCAATCTTACGATCTCAAGTGATTTTGAATTAGATGGATTTTTTAAACTTACAAATGAACAGCTTCTTTTTGTGAAAACTTTTATTAGAAATAGAGGCAATATAAAAGAAGTGGAGAAGGAACTAGGTATATCTTATCCGACAGTAAGAAATAAATTGGATGAAATAATTGAAGCTCTCGGTTATAAAATTGAAGGAAAAGATGATTTTCAAAATAAAAGAAAAGAGATTTTATCTAAATTAGAAAAAGGTGAAATTACATCTGAACAAGCAATCGAACTTTTAAAAGAAATAGAGTATTAAGGGGAATAATATGGAAATAAAAAAGATAAATTCCTCTAACATTGATTCCTTTTCTTTTAAACTTTACTCAGCAGATTTAATTATAGAACAAACTGATTTTAAAAATATTGAGATAGAATCAGATGCAATTTTAGATCAAGATTATGAA
Source organism: Exilispira sp. (assembly GCA_035385485.1). Lineage (GTDB taxonomy): Bacteria > Spirochaetota > JAAYUW01 > JAAYUW01 > JAAYUW01 > Exilispira. The sequence continues at coordinate 21,698 of DAOOKC010000006.1, read as the reverse complement.
ATAATAGAAAAAGCAAATTCCATTGAAGTTATAGAAAAAAGAAGAAGTTTTTTAAATTTTAGTTTTTTTAATAACGAAAAAACATTTAATATTAAAATACCAGAATCAATTTCCTTATTTATTTCAATTGCATCTGGAGATTTGAAGATTTTAAATAAGATAAGCAATGAAGCTGAAAAAAAATATTTTAAAACAAAAACAATGGATATAAAACTTACATCAGGGGATTTTTCAGCAGAAAATCTTTCAACTGCCATATTCATCTTTTCTGCAACTTCCTCTGATTTATCAATTGAAAAATCAATATTAGGTAAAACTAAAATTAAAGGAATATCATCAGATTTGTATTTTAATAATTGTATGGTTGATGAACTTGAAGCCAAAACAATTTCAGGAGATTTAAGTTTAAAACTTTTAAGTTTTAATAAGATTGAAGCAGATTTAAAATCGGGTGATATCAGCATTATCTGTCCTAAAACAAAAATAAATGGACAATTCGAAACATTGTCGGGAGATGTTGATATAGATGGAATTGAAATTGATAAAAATATTTCTTCTCCATTTCTCCTATTAAAAACTCTTTCTGGTGATATCTATGTAAATGGTAAATATGAAGATTTAAAAAGACCAGTTTTTACTGAAATAAGTGAACCAATAAAATCAGCTTTTGAAGAATCATCAAAAAAGGATGAAAGAGAAAAATTCATTCAACTTTTATGTGATGAAAAAATTTCTGAAAAGGAAGCTGCAGAGTTATTAAAGGGATTTGGTTTTTCAGAAGATGAAATAGATTCTATTTTTGAAGAATATCTTTTTAGAAAAATTAATAAAGGGCAGAAATAAAAGGAGGGGATTGTGAATGATTCTATTTTTTTTGAATTGGAAGATGAGAAGAAAAAAATATTAAAAATGGTAGAAGAAAAAAAAATAAGTGCAGAAGAAGCAGATAGATTAATCTCTATCTTAGAAGAATCTGTTCTAAAAGAAGAAGCCAAAGAAAAATTAAAGGAAGAAAGAAATAAAGATAATACAAATCCATCTGATTTTGAGTTGAAGAAAGAAAAAATCCCTAATGTAAAGGGTAAAATATTGGTTCATGTTTTTGAAAATGGTATTAGAAAAGTAAATATTCAACTTCCAATAGCTCTTGCTAAAATAGCAGATAAACTACCTATTCAAACAGATATACCTATTAAAGGTGAGGACCAATCTCAAATCTCAGTGAAAGAAATATTTAAATCTGCAAAAGAGAGTGGTTTAAATATTGAAGAAGGTATGTATATCCTTGTAAAAGATGATGAAGTTCATATATATGATGCTGATGGATTGGAATTTGTTAATGTGACAGATACTAAAAAATAAGTAAAAAGGGCTAACTTTTTCAAGATAGCCCTTAAAATATTATTTTTAAAAGATTTAAATTTTTAAAACTATTTAAGATTAAATAATCCTTCTTTTCCAAGATAAATAGCCTTGTTTCCAAGTTGTTCTTCTATTCTCATAAGTTCATTATATTTTTCGATTCTATCAATTCTACTTGCAGAGCCAGTTTTAATAAAGCCAGTATTTAATGCGACTGTAAGATGTGCTATAGTTGTATCAGCTGTTTCGCCTGATCTATGTGAAACAACAGCAGTCCAGTGAGACTTATGAGCAAGTTCTATTGCATCAAGAGTTTCAGTGATTGTTCCAATCTGATTTAGTTTTATTAAAACAGAGTTAGCTGCTTTAAGCTGTATACCTTTTTTGATTCTTTCAACATTTGTAACAAAGATATCATCACCTACAATTTGAATTTTAGAACCTATTTTTGAGGTTAGATTGACAAACCCATCCCAATCATTTTCATCAAGACCATCTTCGATAGAAATAATGGGGTACTTGTTGCAGTAATCTTCTAATAAATCGATCATCTCATTAGAATTTAATTTTTTTCCACCTTCACCATTAAGCACATAATATCCATCATTATATATAGATGATGCTGCAAGATCCAATGCAATTGCAATATCTTCACCAGGTTTATATCCCGCTCTTTCAATAGCTTCAATAATGACTTTTAATGCTTCTTCATTAGATTCAAGATCCGGAGCGAAACCGCCTTCATCACCAACAGAAGTAACCAATTTCTTTTCTTTTAAGACTTTTTTAAGTGAGTGAAACACTTCAGCACCTTTTCTGATAGCTTCATGAAAGGAATTTGCTTTTATAGGTGCTATCATAAATTCTTGAAAATCAACATTATTATCAGCATGTTTTCCACCATTTAAAATATTCATAAGAGGGACTGGTAATACTTTAGCATTGACACCACCTATATATCGATAAAGTGGTAAATCCAGGTAGTTGGCAGCTGCTTTTGCACAAGCTATTGAAACTCCCAAAATTGCGTTTGCACCAAGATTTTTTTTATTGGCTGTGCCATCAAGTTTTATTAAAAGTTTATCGATCTCAACCTGGTCCAGAGCATCTTTACCAACAAGTTCTGGAGCTATAATAGAATTAACATTTTTAACAGCATTTAATACCCCATTACCATTGTATCTTCTTTTATCTAAATCTCTAAGCTCGACAGCTTCGTATTCTCCAGTTGAGGCACCAGACGGGACTGCTGCTCTTCCGACTATTCCAGATTCAAGTATGACATCGACTTCAACAGTTGGATTGCCTCTAGAATCAAGAATCTCTCTTGCAACTATTTTTTCAATAATACTCATATTTCCTCCAATTAAATTAATTTAAAATTAATATTATTATTTTCACCACAAAAAATTTTATATTAATTTAAAAAAAAATATAGAAAAATATTCAAAATAATGAATTGAAATTAATATTTTCTGATATATACTCGAAATGTAAAAACTATAAAAAAAAATATAAATATTTTATTAATAATTTGTTTTATTTTTAGAAAGCATTAATTGTTAGATTTATTTTTCTATACTAATTATAAGGATAATTTTATGAGTGAATTCCTTTCTATTTTTAATGTAGAATTATTAATTGGTACCATCAGGTTAAGTACTCCAATTATTCTTGCTAGTATTGGGGCTACAATTTGTGAAAAATCCGGTATTGTCAATATCGCGATGGAAGGAGTAATGATTATTGGCGCATTCTTTTCTACAATAATTACCTTAAAAACAAATAATCCCTGGTTGGGACTTCTTGCGGGTGTTATGTTCGCGATGATTTTTTCATTAATTCATGCAGTTGCTACTATTACATTGCATTTAGAACATGTAGTATCGGGAGCTGTTTTAAATATTGTTGCTCTTGGGCTTACAAGATACCTTATGATTTTAATTGTCGGCCATCCAGGAACTACTGATCTTGTAAAAAAATCATTAGGTCAATTTAAATTTGCAATTCCAGTTCTATCTAAAATCCCAATAATTGGTCCTGTTATTTTTAACCAGACACCAATAGTATATATGACTTTTCTAATAATTATTGCTATAACAATATTTTTAAATAAGACAAAAACTGGACTTCATATAAGAGCTGCCGGAGAGCATCCACTTGCCATTGAGACTTTAGGTATATCAGTTACAAAGATGAGATATTTGGCTGTAATAATCTCTGGGCTTTTATGTGGTCTTGCAGGGACTTATCTCGCAATAGAAAATGGAACTTCCTTTACAGAAGGAATGACAAATGGTAGGGGATTTATCGCACTTGCTGCAAATATATCAGGAGGCTGGAATCCTATAGGATCATTTTTAGCATCACTTCTTTTTGGATTTGCAGATGCTCTTCAATTTAAGCTTCAAGCAAGTAAAATAATAAATATGCCTTCAGAAATCTTCACAATGTTTCCTTATATTCTAACTGTTTTACTTGTTGCAGGTCTAGTTAGAAAATCCAGGCCTCCTAAGGCTTTGGGTATTGATTTTTCAATTGAAAAAACAAGTTAAATTTAAAAATATTAAGCAAAATGATATATAATAAAAATTAAAACAATATAATAAAAATTTAATAAAATTTCGCTTTAATAAGAATAGTTTATATTTATTTTAATTTAGTCTTATAAAACGTTATTAAGATTTTCTTTATAATGAGAGAGCATAATAATAAAAAAATTAAATGAAAAGAATTAGTTTTATTTATAATTTATAATTTATAATTAATTAGAGTTAAAATAAAATTTCATATAAGTTATTTAAGAGTTTTTATATTTATTTTAGTTATAATAATTTTTAGATATACTTGCAAAAATTTGTTTTCGATTTATATTTTTATTAATGCGAAAGGAGGATAAAAATGAAACGCAAAATACTTGTTTCTATCATGGTTGTTCTTATTATTTTTGCTTTTGCTTTAACTTTCTCATGCCAGAAAAAAGCTGCAAAATCAAACATGATTGTAGCAATGGCAACAGACGTAGGTGGTCTTGGAGACAAATCATTTAACGATGGTTCTTATCAAGGTCTTTTAAAAGCAAAGGAACAGTTTAATGTTGAAGTAAAAGTTGTAGAATCAAAACAACAGACTGACTATGTTCCAAATCTTTCAAATTTTGCTAAAGAAAATGCAAAAATAGTTTTTGCTGTTGGTTTTTTGATGGCTGATGCTATGGTTGAAGCTGCAAAAAATAACCCAGATACTTACTTTGCAGGCGTTGATATTTTTGTTGATCCAAATAATGCTCCAAAAAATGCAACTGGTATCCTTTTTAAGGAACATGAAGCGGGATATCTTGCTGGTATAGTTGCTGGTCTTTTAACATATAAATATTCCGATGCTCTTCCAAATCTTAATAAGAAAAATATGGTTGGAATGGTACTTGGTATGGATATCCCACCAGTAGAAAGATATCAAGCTGGTTTTTATGCGGGTGTAAAGGCTGTTAACCCAACATGTGAAGTTATATCTGTTGTAACAAATGTTTTCAATGACCCAGCTAAAGGTAAAGAAGCAGCAATAGCTTTATATGATAAAGGCTGCGATATTGTTTTCCATATTGCTGGATTAACTGGAAATGGTGTTTTTGATGCTGCAAAAGAAAAGAATGGATATGCAATTGGTGTTGATGTTGATCAGAATTACTTAAATCCAGACGTTATCATCACTTCTGCTGAGAAAAAACTTACAGAAGCTGTTTTCTTAACGGTCAAATCAGTCATAGATGGTACATTCCAGGGTGGTTCAAATGTTACCTATGGATTGAAAGAAGGTGGAGTTGGTATTTCTGATTTCCACAATTTTGCAGATAAGATTCCACAAGAAATCAAAGATGCTATCGCTAAAGCTATTCAAGATATTATCAATGGAACAGTTGTGGTTCCAGCAACAAGAGCTGAAGCAGGTTACAAGATGTAATCTAATGAGATTGTACTTCATAATTTAGTTATTTGTCTTAATATCATAAGGCTGTCTCATTTGTTGAGGCAGCCTTTTTTATTTGTTTAAAATATATATTTACGATAAAATTAAAAAATCATAAGAAAAGAAAATAATATAAGAAAAAGAAAATAATAAGAAAACTTTTTTATAAAATCAATTTTCCGATAATATAAAAAATTTAAAGAATTATTTTATTTTTGAATTCAAGGATTAAAATATGAAATATTCGATGATAAAATTTGAATCTCAGTTCAATAGAGTTCTTCTACTTATTGCATCAATAATATTGTGTTTAGGATCTCTTACCTTTTTAGTTGATTCAATTATCCAAAAGACTGGTAATGAGATGAATGCATTATATTATTTTTTAAGTGGAGTTGTGCTTTTAGGAGTTCCAGGGATTGTTATTTTTAAAAGTCCCGAAAGTAAGTTTTCAAAATACTTTTTGCTTTTCACCATTACTGTTGAATTATTTTTGTTTTCATTTTTTTCAAGAACTTCAAATTCAAGAAGTTATACCTTAATCTATTTGCTTTTAGCATTTGCAAGTGTATATTTAAATACTCGGGTTATAATATATTCAGCTGTATTAGGATTTATATTATCTTTGGCTCAAAATCTAATTAACCCAAATTTAATACCAAAAGAAAATCCTATACCAAATTATTCTATGGTTTATTTTGCTTATTTTGCAATCGCAGGTTTACTTTTTTATACAAATAGAATATCTCACAATTTTTTATTTCAGATAATTAAAGATGATGAAATTACAACTCAAACAACAGAAAGATTTAAAACAATACTTAATACAATTGCAAAAAATATTGATATTCTTTTATCAATTAAACAAAATATAGCTTTAAACTCAGATGATCTTTCAAAAAACTCTAAAGATGTCGCTGTAGCAGTAGAAGAAATATCTTCAACAATGGAAGAGCTTACAAGTTCAACTATAAGTATAGCGAATAATGCAAAGATAACTATGGATGAAATGAATATAACGGCTGAGCTTTCTGCAAAAGGTATGAATTTTATGGAAGAATCAGCCAAATCATTTCAGACATTGGTCGATTCGACTTCTCAGATTATGTATGCAATAAATCAAATATTTGAGATTACCGAGCAGACTACTTTATTAGCATTAAATGCTACTATAGAAGCTGCAAGAGCTGGAGAAGCCGGAAAAGGATTTTCTGTAGTAGCTAAGGAAATACAAAAACTTGCTGAAAAGTCCACCATAGTAGCAAAAAATATAGAACAAATACTGACATCTTCAAATCAATCTATAATAGAAACATTTGAAAAATCCCAGAAGACATATGAAATATTTAGTTCGATGAATAATAGGATTAATAAAGTTGCAAATCTATTCTCACAAATAACTCAGGCAACAGATGAAGAATCAAGGTCAACTCAGGATGTAATTAAATCCTTAGATGAAATAACTTCCAATATAGAAAAAACAGTTCAGATATCTGAAGAAATAGCTCAATATTCAAAGGCTTTGACAAACATTACAGAAGAGTTTAAAGAAATCGAAATAGAATTTAGAAATAAAATCTAACTAAAAGAAAGAATAAATTATATTGATATTTTTCAAATTTGTGATAAAAGTTTTTTCACCTATAATTTGAGGAGAAAGTGATGGCAAGACGATGTGATATCTGTGGAAAAGGTGTTCAAACGGGTTATAATGATCCAAAATCACATAAAAGAACATTAAGAGTTTTTAGACCAAATCTTCATAATATAAAAGGATATTATAATGGTTTGCTTGGTAACTATAAAGTATGCTCAAGATGTTTAAAAAGCAATAAGATTATTAAAGCTATATAATAAAATAGTTTTAACCAAGTTCTTTAATATCTACAATATATTTTTTCCATAAATTTTCGAGTTGGTAATATTCCCTTGTCTCTGGAATAAAAAGATGTACTATTACTATATTAAAATCAAGTAAAAACCAACCACTTTGTTCTACTGCCGATCTATTAATCTGTTTTAATCCATAAGGTTTTATTTTTTCTTCTATTTCCTTGACAATTGATGCTATTTGGTGAGAGGTGGCTACTGTTCCTATTATAAAATAATCTGCTATTGGAAGAACATGTGCTATGTCAACAATAACTATATCTTCTACCTTTTTTTCGTTGAGAATTTCTACAATAATTTTTGCTATTTCTTTTTCTTGTTGCATCTAACTTACTCCTAATAATCTAAAACTGAAATATTATAATCTTCTCCAACAATTATTGTAACATCGACTGCTAAAGATGGATTTATCGAAGTTTCAACATTTTTTGTTCTAAGTATTGTTGCTATCTGCTGAGCTTTTTCAATATTACCAATTCTGTCTATTATTCTGGTAACTTTGCTGGAAAAATTTGAATTTCCATAATAAATAACATTTATTCCATATTGGATTAGCTTGTCTCTAATTATTTTGGCAAGCCCTTTTTGAGGAGATGCATTTAGTATTTCAACTGTTATTGTGCTATCGTAATTAATTTTATCTTCAATTAAAAAAGACTTAATTTTTTTTATAAGATATTGAGCATAACTTTCTCCAGAAACATTTAAAGGAACAAGATATGAAATATTATCTATTTTCAATGGTTTTGTGGGCATTACATCATAATAAAATTTATCAGAACTGATTTTTTTTATTTGCTCTGCTAAATACTGAAAATCAAGTAAAGTAAGATCTGTTTTTACCTTACTATATATTATTCTAATGGTATTTGGTATTTTTTTCATATTTAATAGCTTATCTTTTTGCTCCATAATTTTCAGGACAAAATTGATCTGTCTTTTTATTCTTCCAATATCTCCTTCATCATCACTCCTATATCTAATATATTCAAGAGCTTTTTCACCATCAAGGGTCTGAAGTCCTTTTGAAATATTAATCCGAAGATTCTGTGCATTATCTGTGTATTTCATATCTTTATCTACATAAATTTGAACTCCACCAATAAGATCGACTATTTTAGAAACTGCTTCATAGGAAACTATACAATAATTATTTATCTTAATTCCTAAAAGAGCTTCAACAACACTTCTAAGAGCAAAAATATCTCTTTTTGAATAAACATGATTTATCTTATCATAAATAAGCTGCCCTTGATATTGAAATCTTACCCTTAAATCTCTTGGTATGTTATATAAAAACACCTTACCATTTTTTGGATTATACATAACAACAAAAATAGAGTCAGTTCTTGGGATTGATGAACTATTATCAAGCCCAACAACCAAAAATGTCAAAATATCAATATTTTGTTTCTCTATAGAAGTGATAGTTGGGGCGTTCATATAATAGTTTGTGACTTTGATAAATATAAAAATAATTAATCCTATAATTATAAAAATTATTATAAAAAAAAATGATTTTGGAAGTTTCATCTATACAAACCTTTTTCAATTATATATTTATAGACAGATTCTGAAAGAAGATAAGAAAAATTGCTTTGTTCAGCTATTAAATTTCTAATTTCACTTGATGATATATCTATTTGCTTTTTCAATATTAAAAATTCATTTTTATCAATCTTTATTCTTTCCATCTTCTTTTCAATATCATCTAAAAAAGGATATCTTTTGAATATAATAAAATTAGTTAAAGACTTTATGATATCAAAGTTTTTCCAGTTAGGAAGATCATCAATCCAGTCAGAGCCAATACATAAAAAGCAACTTTCCTTTTTTAAAAAATATTTTTCTTTAAGGTATGTTAAAGTTTCAAATGTGTAAGAAGGAGTATTTTTAAGAATTTCATAATCTTCAATAGATAGTAATGGATTGCGACTTATTAAAAGTTTAAGCATATTTAATCTATCATTGCAACTAGCAAAATGTCTATCTTTATTAACTGACTTAAAGGATGGAACATAAATTATTTTGTCCAGATCAAACTCTTTGATTGCATAACAAGGTAATATTAAATGACCAAGATGAGGGGGATCAAAACTTCCACAAAATATTCCAATTCTCATTTAGTTTCTATAAATTCATTTTTTAAAAGATTAAGTCATATAATTAAACTGTCAATATTTCGATTTGGTTTTAATAGCTCATCTTTTTTTTATCAGCAAGAATTGAAAGATTTCTTAAGACTTCATCAAAACCTTCTTTTGAAAAAGAAGAAAATGGGAAAACACGATCAATTGTAACTTTTTTTTCATTTTCTAAATCAAGTTCAATCGGAAGTTTATCTTTAAATTCTAAGGCTTTTTCTTTAACTAAAGGATTATCAATTTTTGAAATAGATATTAAAAATGGCTTGTTTAAAAGATTTGATTCGAATTTTGCAAGTTCAGAAAAAAGGGTTTTTAATTGATCTAAATATGACAAACCTTCACCATCTATAATGAAAAACAAGCAGGAAGTTCTTTCAATATGCTTTAAAAATCTTATACCAAGACCTTTTCCTGAGGAAGCTCCTTCGATTATGCCTGGTATATCAGCAATAATATAATATTTAAGACCATCGTAACTAAATGTGCCAAGATTTGGATATATAGTAGTAAAAGGATAGGGAGCAACTTTTGGATGTGCGTTTGTTGTTTCTTTAAGAAAAGTGGATTTTCCCGCGTTAGGAAAACCAACAAGTCCTATATCAGCAATAATTTTTAATGATAAAAAATATTGCTTTTCTTCACCTTTAGTTCCATTTGTAGCTTTTCTTGGAGTCTGATTAACTGCTGTGGCAAAGTGCTGATTCCCTTTACCGCCTTTTCCCCCTTTGGCAGCGAGAAAAACCTGTTCTTCTTCTTTTAAATCAATAACAATCTCATTATTTTCAAAAACGACTGTCCCTAAAGGAAGTTTGATAAATATATCTTTTCCTTTTTTACCTGTCTGATTTTTGCCTCTACCATTATCACCATTTGGAGCTTTAAATCTATAATTGTATTTTAAATGACTAAATGTGGAGACATTTTTAGAGGCGATAAAATAAATATTACCACCATCTCCACCATCTCCACCATCAGGCCCACCTTTTGGGACATATTTTTCTCTTCTAAAGCTTACGCAACCGTTTCCGCCATTTCCAGCTTGAAGATATAATGTTATTTCATCAAGAAAAAGACTCATTAATCTTATTTTTCTGGATAAACAGAAATCTGAGTTCTATCAGATTTGATTTTAGATCTTTCAAATACAACCCTACCAGCAATTAATGAGTATAGAGTATCATCTCTTCCTCTTTTAACATTAATTCCTGGATGGTAAACAGTACCTTTTTGTCTAACAAGTATTTCACCGGCATTAACTATTTGACCCGAATATCTTTTAACACCTAATCTTTGCGCATTGGAATCTCTACCATTTTTAGAAGATCCGCCACCTTTTTTATGTGCCATTATTTTCCTCCAAGAATTCTAATTTAATATCTTTCGAATAATCTCTTGCAATTAACTCAAGAGAAAAAATTAAAAATTCATACATATCATCACTAAATTTTTTCAATTTTACAAGGTCTATATTATATACTTTACCATCGTCTTTAGCAAGAGCTATGCCTTTTGCAGCAGAATAACTTGAAATTGATTGAACAAGATAAGAAATTGCTGCACATGGTATACTAGAACCCTTTTTACCAGAATGTCCGCTTATTATAACTTTGCTTAAAAAATTATTAGTCTTATAAAACTGAATAAAAATCATTTATTAATAAAACCACAAAAATTAAAAAAACAAAAACTTAAAAGAGGGCGTTATATATTATAATTCAATCTTTTCAACTTTAACAACAGAATATTTTTGTCTATGACCTTTAAGTTTTCTATATCCTTTTCTTCTCTTATATTTAAAAGCATAGACTTTTTTATCTTTAAAAAGAGGTTCCACAACTTTAAGATGAACTTTAGCAGAAGGAACAAAAGGAGTTCCAACCTTGACTTCTCCATCATCAGATTTAATAAGAAGAATTTCATTTATAACAATTTCAGAATCTTTATCGAGATTTAAATAATCTACTCTATATTCTTTACCTTCTTCAATCTGATATTGCTTACCTTTAATTTCACAAATAGTATACATAGAATTAGCCTCCAGAAAAATGTTGACTAGTAAAAACAAATTAGACGACAAATTTATTTTGTCAAGAATTAAAAATTAAATAGAAATTTAATTATGTTAAAGTATGAAAAAGAAGAAAATATAGCAGAAAAAAGACCAAGAAATATTGCAAAAAATAGATCATAAAAATCATGTTCTTTATTTAAAAGTTTATAGATTATTATCAATATTGAGCTTGCTAAAAATATATATGAAAATTTCGAATGAAATATTATCAGCAAAAAAAATAATGAAATATTGGAACTAAGATGACCTGAGGGCATTGAATAATGGTTTGAAAAAAGTCTTTTTTTGAAATATCTATCGCAAGGTCTTCTTTTTTTTACAATATTTTTAATAATTATTACGCAAAAACCAGATATTATAAGGTTAATATATGAAAGAATGAGAAAATTCTTGCTGTCTTTAAATAATAAAAAAGATATCAAAAAAAGAGAAGGGAAACTAAGTAAAATATTTAAAAATCTTACAAGAATAGATATAAAATCGATAGATTTATTCCTTTTGCTCATTGATCGAAAAAATTATGTATAAAAATCATTATATTAAAATAATAACTTGCTAATGAGTTATTATCTTAAATAATTCACTTACCCTAATTTTTTTGTTTTCTCTATCATAACTCCAATAGATTATCAAAGGCATTGCAAAAATATTTTTTTTTGGAACAAAACCCCATACTCTAGAATCATAAGAATTGTCTCTATTATCACCTAACACAAAGTAACAGTTTTTAGGCACTACTATTGGTCCGAAATTTTGTCTTACAAGTGAAGGATTTTCTTCATAGATAGGTTCACTAATATGTTGAGTATATGGTTCATCAAGTTTTTGACCATTAACAAAGACATCTTTTCCTATTATTTCAACTGTATCTCCGGGAAGGCCTATAACTCTTTTGACATAGTATTCTTTTTCATTTAATGGAAACTTAAAGATAACGATAGACTGCCTTTTTATTGGTAATATACCAGGCATTTTTATTGAAGTAAAAGGAATAAAACCACCATATATAAGAGGCATGCCAATCAGTTTTGTCCCCGTCATTATAGTAGGTTCCATAGAAGGAGTTGGAACGACATATCCCGCAATTATTAAAGGTCTTATTACAAAGAAAAATAATATTGTAATTACAATAAGATCTCTTAAAAGCAAAGATACTTTTTCAAATTGAGTCATTTCATCTGCATCTTTTTTTATCTTACCAAAAATTAACTTCCAGAAATCTTTATTCATAAGAATCCTTAATATTTTTTGTGTATTAAGAATATAATAATAATAATCATTTTCAATAATTTTTTATTTTTAATATATTTAAATTTTTTTATTCTCAGTACTTAAATTAAGACAATAAATTTATTAAAGTAAATCCAGATTATATAAAACTATACAAAAAAATCGATCAAAGAATTTTTAAAAACAATCAACTATTCCATAACAAATTATTCTAAAATTCTAATTCATAATACTGGAAATTTTCATAATCTAAAGTAAAATAAATATAGTAAGAAAAAAGGAGATAGTTATGAAAAAAATGAAAACTTTGTTACTGTTAGGTTTTCTTCTTATCCTTTTTGGAGGAATTATAGCATATCTCGTGTAGACAGACTTTGGAAATGTTAAAATAAGAGATTTAAGATTCAATGGTCCAAATGGTTCTGTTATGAGTGCTCTTCTTTATATTCCTAAAAATGCAACTTCAAAAACTCCAGCTCCCGCAATACTAGTAGTTCATGGATATATAAATTCAAGAGAGACTCAAGATGGATTTGCAATAGAATATGCAAGAAGAGGATATGTTGTTCTTGCCATAGACCAGACAGGACATGGTTTTTCAGATCCACCAGCATTTGCAAATGGTTTTGGAGGTCCTGCAGGTCTTATGTATCTTAGGAGTCTTGATATAGTTGATAAAAATAATATCGGTATGGAAGGACATTCAATGGGAGGTTGGACTATATTGGCAGCAGCTGCTGTATTTCCAGATTTTTATAAATCAATCGTTTTAGAAGGTTCTTCTACTGGTGCTCCTTTCGCAAAAGAAGGAGATATTTCCTGGCCAAAAAATGTTGCAGTAGTATTTAGCAAGATGGATGAATTTAGCTTATTGATGTGGGGTGTTAAAAAGGGGATAGATGCTCCAAATAGTCCAAAATTGCAGGCTCTTTTTGGCACCACCGAAAAGATTGTAGAAGGTAAAATTTATGGGGATATAGATGTGGGCAACGCAAGAGTTCTTTATCAACCAAATACTACTCATCCTCAGGATCATATATCAAAAAAAGCAATTGGTTATTCTATTGATTGGTTTGCAAAGACCTTACAAGGTGGAAAAAATATTTCAAGTTCAAATCAAATCTGGTTTTTTAAAGAACTTGGCACATTGATTGCCTTAATTGGTTGTATTATCTTTATACTTGGTTTTTCTCTATTTTTGCTCTCACTTCCTGGATTTCAAAATAAACAGCAGGAGATTGAAGAGTCCAAAGTCAAATTTAATGCAATATATATTATATCAGCCCTGATAAGTATGTTGATTGCAGTTCTTTCATATTATGGGACATTTAAAATTGGAGCAAAGATATTCAAAGCATCCTGGCTTTTTCCACAAACTATTACAAGTCAGATAATGACCTGGGCATTATTCAATGGTCTTGTAAATCTTATAATCTTCTTACTTGTTCATTATATCATTAACAAAAAAGCTGGATTTAATTGTTACACCTATGGATTTACTGATAATCAAGGGAAAATACACTTTTCTACCATAATCAATGATTTTCTTTTTGCATTTTTCAGTATTTTTTCAGGATACCTGATGCTGGTTTTAGCAGATTATTTTTTTAAGATAGATTTTAGATTCTGGATTATAGCACTAAAACCAATGTCAATTGTTCATTTTGGTATATTTTTAAGATACTTGATTCCATTTTTTATATTTTTCTTTATTTCTTCTTTTGTATTAAATGGTTCAATGAGATTACCAACTAAAAGCCATTGGTTACCTTACATTGTAAATATGATAATAATGGCAGGTGCTTTTATTATTTTCATACTTGTAGAATATATTCCATTATTTACTAATGGAATGCTTTTAACATCAACCGAGCCATTAAACACTATTGTAGCAATACAGTTTATACCACTTCTAATAATTGCTTCAATTTTTTCAACCTGGTTTTTTAGAAGAACGGGAAGAATATATGCAGGAGCATTTGCAAATGCATTGTTTATAACCTGGTATATTGTCGCTTCTCAGGCTACTCATTTCCCATTATAATAAGAAATTCTATTTATAATATAATAAGCGGGCAAGCGCTAAAAATAATATAATCAGTATTATTTTATTAATAAAAAGTAAACACTTTTTCGCCCACTTAAAAACTTTACAAAGGCTGTCCTATTTTTAGGATAGCCTTTTTTATATTTAAAAAATTAAAAAGTATAATAAAATAAAAGTAAAAGATAAAAAAATTAATTAAAATAGAGTAAATTTAAAAGATAAAACAGTTGAGACAATTAATCAAAAAAAGTAAATTAAGGGGATAGTTTATGAAGAAAAAAATTATTGATGTTTTAGTCTTATTATTATTAGTGATTTTGATTGCATTTGTTTTAAAAATTATTTTTTCAAAAGATTTTTATATAAATAAAGATAATAAATTTTTGTTTTCAGATGAATTAAGTATTTCCGAAATAAAACTTTTTATCGAAAGTTATGATTTATTTGTCAATAGTTTTTTTAATATTAATGGATTTACAAAATTAAAAATAGAGGATCAAGACTTAAATATAATTATTTGCAAAAATAGTTTTAATGAATTTTCAGACAAAAATCTAATTTATTCAACTTTTATTTCTCAAATGGGAAAAAATAAAAAGTATCTACAAAGAATTATCAATATTTCAAATTTAGAAATGATAGATTATAGATATTGTTATGGCTTAAATACTATTTTATTAAGCAAAAACAGCAACTTACCATTAGACAAAGTTAGTGGTAATTTTAAAACTAATAGCACAAATGATGATGATAGGTTTTCTTATTCAAATATATTTAAATTTCTTATTTTATCTTATCATCAACATATAATATATAACAATCTTTCTGAGGAATTGAAAATGTTATTTAATTTAAAATCTGGAATAATACCTTATAAAAGTAAAAACTACAGTAATATGATGATTGAGTATATTTATTCAAATTTTATTATAAATTCTATTGAATCTTTTTATAAATTTATTTTATTAAGCAGTAATATTTTGGATGAAGAGAATAATTTTCAAAACCTAAAGGATTTTGAAAAGAAACTTGTAAAAGATAAATTATTTCTATCTAATAAATTGCTTATAAAAGATGAAATATTAGATCTTTTTATTAAATTTTATCAGAATCAAAAAACTGCTTACAATAGTTTTGATGATTTTTATACCGATTTAATAACAGAAAATCTAGAGTCAAATAAAGATGAATTAACAATTTTACAGAATAAATTTATTGCTAAAATATTAATAGAATATGATTTTACAAAATTAAAAAAATTCATAGATATTTTGTATAATAAAAAAATAGATAGTATTTCTAAAATTTTTGAAATTGAGTTTGGTATATCTTTTAAGGATTTTCTAAAAACTCTAATAGAAAAACTTTGAATCTTTCATTAATTATCTAAAGGATTAATTTTGTAATAAAGTATAATGAATTAAAAAGAAAATTCTAATAATCTTGATTTTTAATTAAAAATGTTTATTATTTTTTTGAGTTAATCTTCCATATAATCCTGGAAATTGGTTCGGGAGTCTCTACCAGTAGACCGTAATCTACTGACTATGGAAGCATTAGATTTCCTTTATGCTTTTCTCTTCATAGAAGAAAAAGTATCTTATCCTCCTTCGCATTTTAAAGTTTAATGCTTCATTTTATTTATTGCTCCCGATTCCAATTTATTTAAATTAAATAATTTTATTTTTTCACACCTATATTTGTTAAATTTCTATTGTTATTTTTTTAATTATTTTTAATTAGTTTTTCTTTTTATTTTTTTATTTTTAATTCTAAATTTTGGTTTTTAGCTTTTTAGTAATAGTTTATAATTTTTAGTTTTTGAGTTTTAGTATTAAAATTTATTTTTTTAATTTTAGTATTAATTACTATTTTTTATTTTTTAACTTTTTATATATTTTTTTATTTTTTTCTTATCAGGGGAGGTATTAGTTGAATATTCGTCTATTTATAGAAAAGAAAAAGCAGGTCAGTGTTGAAGTAAATGCACTAAAACATCAATTCAAAGAATTTTTACATATTAAAAATATGGAAGATTTAAGAATTTTTACTTTATATAATGTCGTTTTCCCCTATAAAATAGATATAGATATTGCGAAGCAATATCTTGTATCTTCATTAACTGAAAGAATGGCTGAAGATTATTATTTTGATTTTCTACCAGGTCAAGTTAAAGATTCCACAATATTTTCTGTAGCACTTTTGCCGGGTCAATATGACCAGAAGGCTGATTCTGCTTCAAGTTGTATAAGCCTTGTAAGTAAAATAGAAAATATAGATGTGAAAACTGCAAAAATTTACTGTGTATTTGGAAATTTAAATAAAGAAGAAAAGGAAAAGATTGAAAAATATCTTGTTAATCCAGTAGATTCATATCTAATAGATCTTGATAAATTTTATTTAGAAAACTCTGAAAGCTTAGTAAAAGAAAAAATAAAAGAGAATTCGGTAGATTATCCTGTATTTAAAGTTGAAAATGAATCTGATTATTTAAAGATAAAAGAAAAACTTAATCTTGCGATGAGTTTAGAAGATTTAAAGTTGATCTACAGGGAATTTGAAAAAGAAAAAAGGTTACCTAATTATGTTGAACTTAAGGTTCTTGATACCTACTGGTCAGATCATTGTAGACATACCACATTTAATACAAAACTTGAATTTATTAAATTGGATGAAAAAGATAAAGATTTAAAAGATAAAGAAAATATAAAGGAAAAAATTGACCCTCGAATAAATACTTTTAATGAATTTATAAGATTAAAAAACAATCAAAAATTAAACAAGAATGAAGAGAAGTTTAGTCTCATGGAGTTAGCAACTTTTTATGCAAAATATCTAAAAAAAGCCGGGAAATTAGATGATGTCGAAGATTCAGAAGAAAATAATGCTTGTAGCATAATTGTAGAGGATAAAAACAATAAACAATGGCTTATTGAATTCAAGAATGAGACGCATAATCATCCAACGGAGATCGAACCTTTTGGAGGAGCTTCTACCTGTATAGGAGGATGTATAAGAGATCCACTTTCTGCAAGAGCATATGTTTTTGGAGCTATGAGAGTTAGTGGAAGTGCAGATCCAAATCAACCGATAGAAAAAACATTAAAAGGGAAACTTCCTCAGAGAAAGATTACAACAACTGCTGCAAAAGGTTTTTCATCTTATGGAAATCAAATTGGTCTTGCTACAGGACAGGTTGTAGAAATTTATCATGAAAGATATGTGGCAAAAAGATTGGAAGCTGGAGCTGTTATTGGCGCCGCATTAAAAGAAAATGTTATTAGGAAAAGACCCAAAGCAGGTAATATAGTTATTTTAGTTGGTGGTAGAACAGGTAGAGATGGAATAGGTGGAGCAACAGGTTCATCTAAAGATCATGATGAATCATCAATAAATATTGCATCCAGTGAGGTTCAGAAAGGAAATCCAGTAATAGAAAGAAAATTGCAAAGATTTTTGTCAAATCCGAAAGTAAGTAAATTAATATTGAAATGTAATGATTTTGGAGCAGGTGGAGTAGCAGTCGCTGTTGGAGAACTTGCAAAAGGCCTTAAAATCTATTTAGATAAGATTCCTTTGAAATATACCGATTTGAAACCGGATGAAATTATTCTATCTGAATCTCAGGAAAGAATGGCATGTGTTATAGATAAGAAAGATTTAAGTAAATTTTTAGAATATGCAAAAGAAGAGGATCTTGAAGCAAGTTATATAGCAGATGTGGTAGAAGATGAATATGTATCATTTTATTATAAAGATAGTATTGTTGCCAAAATTTCGAGGAATTTACTTGATTCTCAAGGGGCTTTACGATTTGCAAATGTCCTGTTTGATAAATTTTCTTGTGAAAAAGTTAGAAATTATTTTGAAAGTTTTAATGATTTAGCATTAAAAGAATTACTTAAAAATTTGAATGTAGCCTTACAGATTGGATTAGGTCAAATATTTGATGGTACTATTGGTGGTTTTACTGTTCTTTCTCCATTTGGTGGGAAATATCAACTTTCACCAACAGAAGGGATGGCTTTTGCTTTACCTGATATTTATAATGATGAGACTGGTAAAGTAGTTCTTATGGCAATGGGTTTTGATCCATATTTACTTGAATTAAATCCATATATTGGGGCATATTATTCGATAATCGAATCTGTTACTAAAATTGTCGCTCTTGGAGGAGATTTTTCAAAAGTCAGGCTTTCACTTCAAGAATATTTCGGAAAAACAAATAGTTCTGAAAAATGGGGTATTGTTACATCTGCATTACTTGGTGCATTGCAGGCAGAAATGGATCTTGGTATCCCTGCTATAGGTGGTAAAGATAGTATGTCTGGAACATTTAAAAATATAGATGTTCCTCCGACTTTAATTTCATTTGCAGTTAGTGTTGAAGATGAAGAAAAGATTATTCCATCAAATTTTATGAAGATAAATAGCAATCTTTTTTTGCTTTATACTCCAATGAAAGAAAATATGTTATTGGATGAAGGTATTTTAAAAGAAAACTTTAGATTTTTTAAATTTCTTGTTGATAATAAAAATATTATTTCATCAAGGACTATTAGAAGTTACTCATTTAAAGAGGCTTTAGCTAAAAGTAGTTTTGGAAATAAAATAGGTTTTTCTTTAAATTTTAATTATAATAATGATTTTAATAATGATAAAGAAAAGATTAATGTTAAAAAGATTCATGTTTTAAAAAATGCAAGATTTGGTTCAATAATTTTTGAAACATATTTAACAGAGGAAGAATTATTTGAGCAATACTTAAAATTTAAAACTGAGGTATTGCTAAGTGATGATTTATTAAAAAAGGAAAGTTCAAATATTATTAATAAAAAAGAAAATGAAATAGGGAAAATAACTGAAAAAAGAAAAATAGAAATAGAAATAGAAAAAGAAAAAGAAAAAGATAATTTTAATTGTAGGCTAATTTATTTAGGAAAAACAATTGAAGATAAAGAAATTCATATTATTGAAAAAGATATAGAAAAAAATATAGTAAAAGAATCTTTTGAAAACGAAATTTCAGAAAAATACAGAATAGAAAATGGTGAATCTGAAAAATTTATATTAAAAAAATATTTAATAGATGATTTAATCGAAACAGCAAATTTACCATTAAAAGATATTTTTCCAATAAAGGATGATATAAGTCCTTCTTATAATATTGAACAGGTGCAAAAGATTATAAATAAGTTAGAATATAAAAGAAAAGAATTTGATATATCCATTATCAAATATTCAGGTATAAACTTTAATTTAAAAAATAAACCGAAGGCATTGATACTTGTATTTAGTGGAACAAATTGTGAATATGATACATCAAGAGCTTTCTCTAAAGCAGGCTTCGAGACAGAAATATTTATTATTAAAACATTGAATAGAGATTTATTGAATCAATCTATTGAAGAATGTTCAAAAAAAATTCTTGAAAGTCAGGTTTTAAGTTTACCAGGCGGTTTTTCTATGGGAGATGAACCTGATGGAAGTGGTAAATTCATCGCTTCTTTTTTAAGAACTGAACAAATAAAGGAATCGATAGAAAAACATCTTGAAAAGAAAAATCTTATACTTGGCATTTGCAATGGTTTTCAGGCTCTTTTAAAAAGTGGTCTTCTTCCATATGGGAAAATAGTTGAAAGTAAGGAAAATGATCCTACACTTGTTCAAAATCTTATAGGAAATCATGTATCAAGATTTGTTCATTGTAAAGTTTTGCCAAATAAATCTGCCTGGCATTTGATTACAGATTTTGACAAAATCTATTTTATACCTATTTCACATGGAGAAGGAAGGTTTTTTGCTTCAAAAGAAGTTTGTTTTAATCTTTTTGAAAATAATCAGGTTACATCGATTTATGTAACAGAAGAAGGAGAGCCTGCAATAGAATTTCCAGATAATCCAAATGGTTCTATCTATTCAATAGAATCTATCATAAGTCCTGATGGCTTAATACTTGGAAAGATGGGGCATAGTGAAAGAGTTGTAAATGGCAGAATTAAAAATATAGATGGAATTGCTTCTGAACCAATATTTGAATCAGCGAGAAAATACTTTGGTTAGTTTAAAAAATAAAACTTAAGCTACCAATAAAAAAGTAAAAATAAAATTTGAAATTAAGAAAGGGGGTTGAATGGAAAAAGATTTGAAATTAATGTATGAAGGAAAGGCAAAAAAGGTATATGAATATGACAATGATAAGGTGGTTATATACTATAAAGATGATGCCACAGCTTTTGATGGGCAAAAAAAGGCTCAGATTGAGAGTAAAGGGATTTTAAATAACCTTATAAGTAGTGCAATATTTGAAGAATTGAATAGAAAAGGTATTGCTACTCATTTTATTAAAAGACTTGATGATAGAAGTCAACTTTGTTATAAAACAAAAATTATTCCTTTAGAGGTGATAGTTAGAAATGTAGCTGCTGGAAGTATGGCGAAAAGATATGGTATTGAAGAAGGAACTGCCTTAAAAGAAGTTGTTTACGAGCTTTCATATAAAAATGATGAACTTCATGATCCTTTGATAAATGATTATCATGTTCTTGCTCTTGGTCTGGCTACAAAAAAGCAGCTTGACACTATTTATAATATGGCAAAAAAAATAAATGAGATCTTGATTGAAAATTTCAAAAGAGTTGGGATTAAATTAATAGATTTTAAGCTTGAATTTGGAATTTATGGTGAAAAAATTTTACTTTCTGATGAAATTTCTCCAGATACATGTAGACTCTGGGATGAAAAGACAAATGAAAAACTTGATAAAGATAGATTTAGAAGGGATCTTGGTAATGTTATAGAAGCTTATGAAGAAATTTTGAAAAGATTGGGGATTAAAAAATAATGATTGATAAATTTAAAGAAGAGTGCGGGGTTTTTGGTATATATTCTCCTCATAAAGAGAATGAAATTGAGGCGAATGACAGTTTTGCAGTAAAAAAAGTCGCTGCCCTGACTTATTATGGTCTTTGTGCTTTGCAACATA
>DAOOKC010000005.1:0-39088 GCA_035385485.1 Exilispira sp. | reverse complement strand
AAGCACGGTAGCGCCCATGATACTGCAAGGGGGACCTTGTGGGAAAGTAGGTCGTTGCCAGGCTTTTTTGTTTTTAAAAGTAAATTGAATAGTTAAATATTTTAGGAAAATTGAATTAAAATTGATTACAAAATTTAAAAAGTAAGAATCTATAAATTGAAATCTATAAAAAAAGATTTTATATAAAAAACAAAAATTTTATCTTAAAATTTTTGCCTAAAAATAATCAATTGTTAGTAAAAAAATAATTAACAACTTGTTAAATAAAAAAAATTATC
Organism: Exilispira sp.; assembly: GCA_035385485.1. Classification (GTDB taxonomy): domain Bacteria; phylum Spirochaetota; class JAAYUW01; order JAAYUW01; family JAAYUW01; genus Exilispira. The sequence goes on along the minus strand of DAOOKC010000005.1, from coordinate 38,810 downwards.
ATAAAAATCAATGATTTAAAGACAAAATGATAATTAAAAAAAATGTATAACTATATAGTTTATAAAGAATGTATTGATATAAAATTAATAATTTTAAAAATATTAGAAATTAAATGAAAAGTTTATTAAAGAAATTTTTTTAAATCATTGAATAATTAAAATATTACCATCATCATCTATTTTTATATTTGGCTCTGAATTAAAATTATCCCTATAAATCTGTTTAGTCAAAAACCTAATAAAAGAAATAGAATTTTTTTTAGGATCTAATCTTGGATTTTTTGTAGATAATTCGATAGGTATTATCTTACCACTAATAAAATTATCTGAATTTAAATCATAATTACATTGCAAAATACAGGAAAGTGAAAGTTCTCCTTTGTTAGACAAACCTCCAGATGCTACAAAGTTTCCTAAAGAATAGACTATTAATTTGCCTTTATATAATTCAAAACCTCTCAAAATATGCGGACCTGATCCAATAACAAAATCTGCTCCAGCATCAATAATTGCATGGCAAAAAGCAAAAATATTTCCTCTATTTTCATTTCCAAAATATTCAGTCTTGTTATAGACAAATTTAGCATTGGCTCCTTCAGTACCACCATGAAAGAAAACTATTACAAAATCATTATTCTCTTTTGCTTTTTTAATTAGGGAAACTGCAGAGTTAATATCTCTTAAATCATTGAATTTTGAACTATAATAAAAACCTACTATTCCTATCTTTTTTTCTTTTTTTGTAAATTGTGTAATAGCATATTTTAAACCAATTGGCTCGATTTGAACCTGTTTTAGATATTTGATAGTATCTGAAAACCCTTTTTCACCATAATCATAAGAATGATTATTTGAAACAAGCAAACCATTGAAATTTAAATATTTTAATATAATAGGGGTAGTTTCAGGAGAAAACTTAAATGCAAACATTTTAGATGATGAAGTATTTTTAGTTGAAACTTTTGAATTAGTAATAGGTCCTTCTAAATTTCCAAGATTCAAATCAGAATTAAAAAAAATTTTTATTTCTGAAAAATACTTTTGCCAATTCTCAAAATAATAAGGGAAAACCATATCCCCAACTGCAGAAATATTTAAAATATTAGTTTCATACTGAAAAAAAGAGTAAAAAGATAAAACAGATAAACTTAATAGCAATAGGGTAGATAAAAATATTTTCAATCTTGATGTTATATTATATTTTTTTTTATTTAGTTTTAACATATCTTTCCTTATTGATTTAATAAATTGTTAATACTATAAATTTGCTTAAATTTAAGACAGAGTAAGTAAATTAAAAATTAATTTTTAATCAACATTTAATTTAATCTATGAGTTGCAGATTTAATTTAAATTAAAATTTATAATTTTTTATACCAGTTATATTTCGGTTTTTATCTTTCTTTATTTTTTCAAATTTGTTTTCAATATTACTTTATTTTATTCTGAGAAAACTTATAAATTCAAGTGAATTTGACAATAAATTACTTTTAATTAAATTGACAAAAACTTTATATATACTGAAAATTTATTATTTCATGAATTTTAGGAGTATTTTTAATGGAATGGTGTACTGTACAGAATCAGATTGTCCATTCAATAAATGAAATACCATATAGAAATTTAGATGATTTTCAACAAGAAATATCAGATTACTTAAATAGAGATTTTAGATTAATCATGTTAGATGTATTAAATCATAAAGAAAAATATGAGAATAAGAATAAAAAATTAATTGCAGTTCTTGCAAATGATGATCATTCAAACTTAAAAATAGCCACCTCTGAAATTAAAGAAGATCAAAATTTACCATCATTAGCAGAAAAATACCCATCAATTGCTATATTTGAAAGAATATTAGCAGAAGAAAATGGTATAAAATTTTCTAATCATCCATATTTAAAACCTGTTAGAGAAATTGATTTTCCTTTTAGCTATCCTTCATCCAAAGAACTTCATCAAGTTGGCGTTGGACCTGTTCATGCAGGAATAATTGAACCCGGACATTTTAGGTTTACCTGTGAAGGGGAAAAAGTAATCTCTCTTGAAATTTCATTAGGATACCAAAAAAGAGGAATAAAAAAAATATTGTTAAAATACTTAAAAGAAAGACAACCTCTTACCAAAATATTTGCTTTAATAGAAAGCATTGCTGGAGATTCCTCAATTGCATATTCACATCTATTTTCTTTAATAATTGAATCTTTGGCAAATATCTATCCCGATAAAAGAGATCTTGCTATAAGAGGAATTTTTTCAGAAATGGAAAGAATTGCTATGCATATTGCAGATCTTTCTGCGATTGCAAATGATGTCGCATATTTATCTACTTCTTCCTTTTTACAAGCTCTTAGGACAAAAGTAATAAACAATTTATTAAATATATGTGGAAGCAGATTTGGAAGAAATTATATAGGAATTGGCACAAATAGGTATGATTTTGATGATAAAATTATTGAAAATTTAAGAAAAAATCTTTTAGAAATAAGAGATTCTTTTATAAATATCTGCGATGATTTTTTTTCAAACTCAATGATAGTTGCACGGCTTGAAAATACCTCTATTTTAACTAAAGAAGATGCAAAACTTCTTGGTCAGGTTGGTATTTCAGCAAAAGCATCGGGATTACCAATAGATTCAAGATCGAATCATCCATATGGAATATATAGGCATTTTCCGATTTATCCATATACAATTAAAAATGGAGATGTTTACTCTAGGGCATTCATAAGATATATTGAAGTTCAGCAATCTATTAAGTTTATACTGGAAGTTTTGGAATATTTTCCTATAAAAGAAAGATTTGATTGGTCAAAACCTCTTATCGAAATGCCAGAATTGGCTAAAAATTCTTTTTGTATAAATATGGTTGAAGGTTTTAGAGGTGAGATCACTTCATTTGTTATGACAGATATAGATGGTAATGTTTCAGATATTAATATAATAGATCCATCTGTTCATAATTGGTATGGTTTATCTGTTGCTATGAAAAATTCAGCAATCTCTGATTTTCCAGTTACAAATAAGAGTTTTAATCTTTCATATTGTGGACATGATTTATAAAAGACGCAGAGATAGGAGTTAAAAAATGTCTTCCTTATTTAAAGCAAGATTAAGACATGGATATCAAGCTATTAAATCTATCGAGAATGCAAAAATAAATGAAAGATTTAAAGGTTTACCAAAAATTCTTGTTGAATCAGTAACAGATGAATTGGAAAAGAAGTTGGTATCAATTTGTCCCGTCAATGCTATAAAAAATAAACCACTTTCAATAGATCTCGGGAAATGCATATTTTGTGGTGCATGTGAGGATTTTATAGAAGATAGTCCAATAAAGCTTACAAATAATCATATAATGTTTGGCTTTAAAAAAGATCAATTAATTATTACATCAAAAACAGATGAAAATTATTTTAAAAAATTAGATTTAGAAGATAAAGATAAAAATATCCAAAAATTATTTAAAAAATCCTTTAAGATAAGAAATGTGAGTTCAGGTGGATGCAATGGATGCGAACTTGAACTTTCAGCTTCATTTAATGTAAATTTTGATGCAGCTAGATTTGGAATAGATATAGTCGCTTCACCAAGGCATGCAGATGCAATGCTGATAACAGGTCCTATAACTAAAAATATGAAAGAAGCAACAATTAGAACATGGGAAGCTATTGGAGAACCAAAAATTTGCATTTTGTTTGGAAGTTGTGCAATTAGTAGTGGAATTTTTAGTGAATCAGAAGAATTAGGAAGAGAAATATTAAGTAAATTTAATACTTTGTTATATATTCCTGGATGTCCTGTTCATCCATTAACATTCATATCGGCAACAAAGAGATTAATTGGCTGGGGGGAAGATGAACCTTAATGTAGTCGAAGTTTCAGAATTGCTTCAAATTAAAAAATCTAAAATACTTAAACTTGCAGAAAGTTCAAAAATACCTACATATAAAATAAATGGTCAATATCTATTTTCTTTATCTGAGATTATAGAATGGACCCTAATAAATCATCAATTTATTTTTCCTCAATTAATTGATTATGCTCTTAATGAATTTAATATAAATTTTGTAATTCTATTTGAAAGAGGAAATCTTGTTTATGATGTTATAAATTCTGGTAATCCAAAGGAATATGATACAATAATGAAAAATATTGTAGTTCCTAAAAGTGCGCGAATTGAAGAGATAGAAAGATCATTAAAAGTAAAAAATAGTTTAACTATTGCATCATTAAAAACTACCTATGCAGCATTGCATCCCAGGAATCCATTATTCTGCCTTCATAAAGAAGAATCGATATCGATTGTTAATTTTCAAAAATCCTTTGAAATCGATGATACAAGAAGATCTATTGTCAATACTGTTTTTATAAATTTCAATGCAAATGCTGCAAGACATTTGCTCTGTCGCTTATTAATATCTTATCTATGTCAAAGTATTGATATGGCATTACTCTTAGAAAAAAAGGAAGGTAAAGATAAATTTATAGAACTCGCAAAGCAAATAATTAAAAAATAATATAAGGGTTAAAAATGATTATTTTTTTATTAAGTTTTATTTTTCTTGTTTCAGGAACTTTTTTATCATTTTTATTCAAAAAAAAATTAAAACTGATTATTTATAGTTTGACTTTTATCATAACTTCTCTTATTCTATTAAGTATTACCTTAGTTTATTTTATAAATGAAAATTATTTCAGAACCATTAACTCTTTTAATAATATATTGAATGTTATTAGTTTAAATAATGCTGAAGAATTTTCAGTTTTAGCAAATTTAAGCTTTGAGATGACTAAAATTGGAAGTTTTTTTATATTTATTTTGTCTATAATTTCTTTTTGCTTAAGTATCTATATTCCATTTTATATTAAGTCTTATAATATTAGTAAATCACAACTTAATTTTCATCTATTTAATTTGTCTATACTTTTAATTTCAATAGTTTTACTCTTCCTTACAAAAAATCTTTTGATTTTTGTTATTCTATGGGAATTTATGGGTTTTTCTTCATTTTTTTGTATCTTCTTTGATGGACAAAAGACTAAAACCATCAATGCTGCAATTCAATATATAATAGTAATGCATATAAGTTTTTTATTTCTTTTAATAGGTGCAATGCTATGTTACAAGTTTACAGGGTCTTTTTCCTTTGATAAAATTTCAGCATTTTTCCAACAACAAAATCTTCAAGAAATAAATATAGATTTTAATAAAATAAAAATAGTACTTATTTCGATTTTTTCTCTTGGATTTGCTATTAAACTTGGTATTTTCCCATTTCACTTCTGGCTTCCTGAAGCACATCCAGCATCGCCTTCACATGTTTCGTCATTTATGTCTTCAATAGTAATAAAAACAGGACTTTATGGATTTTTCTTATTATTAAATTTATTTGGACTTCCTCCACCTGTCTTTTCAAAGATAATTATTTTCATCGGTTTGATCTCAGCTTTTATAGGAATAATAAATGCTGCTTCTCAAACTCAAATAAAGAAATTTTTAGCCTATTCTTCTGTTGAAAATGCAGGAATTTTGTTGTTTTTATATGGTTCAGCTATTTTTGGTCTTATAAATCAAAGTTATTTTTTATATGTTTCTTCACTTTTAGCAACCTTTATTTATTTGTTAAATCATGCATTTTCTAAATCCTCTGCATTTTTAAGTGCAGGTCTTATAATACATAAAACAGAAAATGATGATTTGGATTTGCTAGGGGGACTTGTTCATTATTACCCCGATTTAACTATTGCAAATTTATTTTCCAGTATTTCTTTATCTGCCCTTCCACCTTTTGGGAATTTTATCGGGGAACTACTAATTCTTATAGGATATTCAAATTATATAATTAATTATAGCTTTTCTATAGTACCATTTTGGGTATTTTTATTAATTGGTATTATAGGTGCAATTACAATACTATCTTTTACTAAATATTTTACCACTGCTTTTCTTGGAGTTTTTAGAGGTAAAAATGAAATTGAAAAAAAGAAGAATCCATTTTTATTAAATATTTCTTTATTTTTACCATTAATAATTGCATTAATTTTTTCTTCCTGTTTTTTCTATAATTATTATTTTAAGATAATTGAAGAAGTCTCTTTAAAATCTTTTTATATTATAAATGATTTTGCATTAAAGGCAGAGATGATTCCAATAAATCAAATATTTTATTCATTTTATAAGATTATTATTATATTTATTTTAGTTTTCTTTCTATTTTTCTTTATTTATAACTTTATTAGAGATAAGAAGGAAAGAACCTGGAGTTGCGGATTTATTTCAAAAAAAGAGGATATTTTCCAATATACATCTTCTTCATTTGTCGAACCGTTTATATCAATTTTTAAACCTTTAACAGGTATTCAGGTAAAAAGAAAAGAAAAAGATATGATCTTTCCTAAAAAAACATATATTGAAACAGAACATAATGATATAGTTAATAAAAAAGTCCTCTCTCCTATTATAGAAAAAATAAATCTAATATTTGATAAATTTACATTTATACAAAGTGGTAAGACTCAACATTATATTTTATATGGTTTGTTATTTCTTATAATAATTTTAATAATAACACTTATAAGATATTTTTAAACTTTATGGAACAATATTTTGGAGGATAAATTGAAAGGTATTATTTTTAGCTTAATAAAAATATTTTTAATAATTTTTCTACCTCCTTTAATGATAGGTATAATAAACAGGGTTAAAACAACATGGGCTGGTAAATATGGACAAAGTATCTTTCAACCATTTTATGATATAATTAAGCTTATAAAAAAAAGTATAATTCGAAGTACTTCCTCAAGTTTTATTTTAAAAATAGCTCTGGTATTGCAATTTATTTCAACAATTTTTGCTTTATTGTTAATCCCTTTTGGAAAAATAAAACCATTTATTTACTTTGAGGGCGATTTTTTCTTGTTTATAGGACTTTTAGGTCTGTCGACTTTGAGTCAAATAATCATTGCGATGGAATCAGCTGGCAGCTTTCAAGGTATGGGAGCAAGTCGCGAGATAAATTTTTCAATTTTTGTCGAGCCTGCAATTCTTCTATTATTCGCCTCAATGATATTTTACACTAAAAGTTATACGTTAAATAAAATGTTTGTTGAATTTGCCTTTTTATCTTTAGAAAAGATAATGGTCGGAATAATACTTGGTGTATCATTTTTTCTAATAATCTTAATTGAAGGTAAAAGAATACCAATTGATGATCCCGCGACTCATTTAGAGCTTACTATGATACATGAAGCTATGATTCTTGATTTAAGTGGAAAAGATTTAGCAATCTCTTTATATTCGGGCTATTTGAAAATATTTATATTTTCTCTTATTACAGCAAATATATTTATACCATCTTTTATTTCAATTGAGCTTAGTATCCTGCTTTTAATTTCTATAGTACTTTTTATTGCTATATTAATTGGTTTTATTGAATCTTTATTCCCAAGAGTCAGGATGAGTCATATACCAGATTTTATGCTTCTTGTTCTATCTTTAAGTGTTATAATTGTCGCATTGATGTTTACAATGAATACATAAAGGTAATTTATTTGAAAATTTATAAATAATTAAATGCGAAAAAAATTAAATTGAAAAAGATTGATTAAAAAGATTTAATCTAAAAAAAAAACTAATAATAAAAAAAGTAAATTTATAAAAAAATTAAATCTATAACAAAAAACTAACAACAAAAAAAGTAAATTAATAAAAAAGGTAAATTAATCAAATTAATAATAGAAGTTAATTAAATATAAAAGTTAATAAATTTAAAGGTAATAAAAATGATTGAAGTTTTATTAATTATTTTCAGCATAGCTCTTTTATCTCTTTCATTGACAACAATGGTAGACACATATGTTAGGAATTTAATATATCAGGCTATTATATTGTTCTTTATAACTTTATTTACCCATGAAGCAAAAAATATTGGAACTGTCATTTTTATTTTAGTAGAAACTATTATTATTAAAGGTATACTCGTACCATACATACTTTTCAGAAATATTAAAGAAAATGAAATTGTTAGAGAAGTTCAACCAAATACTCCCCAATATCTTTCAATTCTTATAATGTCCATGATTTTAATATTTGGTTTTGTAATAGCATTTTGGTCCAATAAACATATAAAAGGATTAAATTCCTTACAATTTGGTATTTCGATATCTACAATATTAGCAGGTCTATTTTTAATATTGGCAAGGAAACAACTTATTACACATGTCATAGGTTATATGGTTATTGAAAATGGAACTTTCCTTTTATCTTTAAGTGTCATTAAGAATCTTCCATCACTTGTCGCATTAGGAATCTCACTTGATATATTGATGGGTATTTTACTTGCAGGCATTTTAATTAATCATATTAAAACCACATTTGATGAAAAAGAAGGAATAGATAGTCTTACATCATTAAAAGATTAATAAATGGGAGAATTAAAGTGTTTGAGATTTTTATTATTATAAGCATAATATTAGCTATAATATTGCTTTTATTACGCAACAATACTATCAAATATATTATCCTTGTATTATTTAGTTTATTTCAATTAGTTTTCATCTTTTTAATGTCCCGATCTTATTTTGAACACACCCAATTTTCCAACTTTTACTTAATATTAGACTCAAAATATCTTGATAAATTCATTTTTTTAGACGATTTTTCTATATTTTTTTCAATAATAACCTCTGTACTTTTTTTTGTAAGTTCAATTTCATCAATAAATAAAATAATTTTTATGAGAGAAAAAAATTTCTCATTATTTTCTTCCTTCATGATTTTATTTTTAGTATCACTATTTGGTGTTATCTTCGCTCAAAATTTAATAGTCTTATGGGTTTTTATTGAAGCAACAACATTGACAAGCTCGATACTAATATATCAAGATAAAACCAAACATTCACTTGAAGCAACATGGAAATATCTTTTTATATGCTCTATAGGTATTGCAATTTCATTTGTAGGTATAGTATTTATTTCTCTTGCATTTAATAGTTCTTCTCTTTCTTTTATTGATTTATTGCCCTTAAAAGATATTGCTAATCCTTTTTGGCTTGAACTTGGATTTTGTTTTATATTAATCGGTTTTGGTACAAAGGCGGGTTTGGCCCCAACTCACGCCTGGTTGCCTGATGCTCATTCAGAAGCACCATCACAGATATCAGCACTTCTTTCTGGAGCACTTTTAAATACAGCTTTACTTGGTATTATTAGAGTATTAAATATATTACCAGACAATGTAAAAGGAATTTGTAAGACCTATCTTTTATTGATGGGTTTGATTTCTTTATTTGTTTCTTCTATATATATGAGTAGAAGTGTGAATTATAAAAGACTTTTAGCTTATTCTTCTATTGAAAATATAGGACTTATATCTATTGGACTTTCTTTAGGAGGAATTGCAGAATACGCCTCATATCTTCTAATGATATCTCATAGTCTAACAAAATCTTCATTGTTTATAGTTTCGGGTGTAATCAAAGATGTATATCATACTACAATAACAAAGAAGGTAAATAATTTATTAAAATTTATGCCTTTTGCTGCATTTACGCTAATCTTAGGATTTTTGAGTATTGCTGGTTTTCCTATTTTTCTCTCCTTTTTTTCTGAATTAAAGCTATTTTACTTTTTAATATCAAATAAAAAATGGTTGCTTTTAATTATAATAGTATTTTTATTGTTAGTAATTCTTTTTGCATTATCGAAAAATATTTTTAATATTATATTTGCAAAAGAAAATGAATATAAGGCATCAGAACTTATAAAGGTAAAAGTGAAAAAACTAAATATTGTTAATGATGTTCAAATAGCATCTGCTTTTTTTCTAATAGTCTTAACTTTTTTATTAGGGTTTTATTTTCCAATTGAGTGGAAAAATTTCATAATCAAACTTGTAAGTTCTATGTAAAAAAATAAGTTTTTAAAATATAAATAATAAACAGAGGAGATGTTAATGGGTAAAAATAAAAACAAAAAATATAGAAAGGATAAAAATCTTGAAAATGAATTAAAAACAAAATCAAAAGCTTATGAAAAGAAAAACAAAAACTTAAAAAATGCTAAAGAGAATAAAACCGAAGATGTAAAAAAAGATAGTCTATTACTATTTTTAAGAGACGCAATAATAATAGTTATAGTTTTTATACTTATTATTCAACCTCTTATCATATCAAGTTATACTATACCAACAGCTTCTATGGATCCAACAATACCAGCTGGAACAAGAATTATAGGGTTACCTATAGTATATGGTGGGTTTATTTTCAAGACAAATATAAAATTACCAGCTCTTAAAAAAATTCATCGATTTGATATAGTAATATTCAAACATCCTGATACAAAAATAAAAACTCCTTATGTTAAAAGAGTTATAGGTTTACCAGGAGACACAGTATTTATTGATGGTAAAAATGTATATATAAATGGGCAAAAGATTTTTGAACCATATACTCAATATATTTTAGACCCTCAATATTTAGCTCATCCTGAAGTAAAAAGACAGACTTATGGACCGGTAAAAGTTCCAGAAGGAAATCTTTTTGTTATGGGTGATAATAGAGATAATTCTGAAGATTCAAGATATTGGGGTTTTTTACCTATTAGAAATGTATTTGCTATGCCACTTATTGTTACTTTTTCAAAAGATCCAAATACTGGCAAGATAAGATGGAATCAGTTCGGAAAAATTTTATTTAATAAATAATAAAAAATTGTTAAGAGTTATAAAAATATAATATTGATAATTTATAATATTATGATATTTGCTATTGCAAGTTAGGGAGATTTTATGGATAAATTACCCGATTCAATTAAAAAGATTTTTGTAGATAAAAATCAAGATAAATCTTTACCTGATAATCTATTTGCAGTATGTCCAGGTTGTCAGGAGATAGTATATAGACCCAAGTTGCAACAAAATCTTGGAGTCTGTCCTTTATGTTCTTATCATTTTAGAATATCAAGCGAAGAATGGATCGAATTTCTTGCTGATGAAGATTCATTTACTTCGTTATTTGATGAAATAGTATCTGTTGATCCTTTGAATTTTCCTGGTTATAAAGAAAAACTTGAAGAGTTATACAAAAAAGGTATAAATGAAGGAATTAAAACGGGGTATATTAAACTTGATGGAATAAAAACTTTGATAGGTGTAATGGATGCCGATTTTATAATGGGCTCTATGGGATCTGTCGTAGGGGAAAGAGTTACAAGGTTATTTGAATATGGTATGAATGAAAATCTTCCTGTAATAATCATATGTCGCTCAGGTGGTGCGAGAATGCAGGAAGGAGTGGTTTCTCTTTTTCAGATGGCTAAAACATCTGCTGCAGCTAAAAAATTTTCTGATTCTGGTAATCTTTATATTTCCATTCTTACAGATCCAACTACTGGAGGAGTTTCTGCTTCTTTTGCATTTTTAGGAGATATAATTATTGCTGAGCCGGGCGCATTGATAGGTTTTGCGGGTCAGAGGGTTATAGAACAAACTATAAAACAAAAACTTCCTGAAGGTTTTCAAAGGGCTGAATTTTTAGAAAAAAAAGGTTTTATTGATATTATATGCGATAGAAGAAAATTAAAAGAAACTTTAGTTAAGATATTGGAAATACATAGATATAGAAGATAAAAATTGATTTATAAAAATTTATTAAAAATAGTTTTAATTTTGAAAGATTAAAAATATAAAGGAAAAAAAGAAAGAAATAAAAAGGCTAATAAGGAAAATATTAAAAATAAAATTAAAAATAAAATATTAATAATGAAATTATAAAAAGTTTATAAAAAAAAGATTAGAGATCAAAAATAAAATATAAATAAAGAAATTATAAAAAGTTTTTAACAAAAAAGATTATAGATTAAAAATAAATTATAAATAAAAAATTATAAAAATGTTTATAAAAAAACATTATTGGTCAAAAAGAATAATATAATTAAAAAAAATATAATTTAAAAAAATCCTAAAAAGATTAGGAGAAAATTGTGAAAAAAGAAAAGATATTGAAGCAAATCGACAAGCTTAAATCCATAGCTATAGCAGAAGGTATAGATCTTTCATCTGAAATAAATAGATTAAGAGGGTTACTTGAACTCGAAAGTGATGATTATAAGAAAGAGAAGGAGATAGAAGAAGTATTTTCAATAGTTCAGAATTCTAGAAAAGTTGAAAGACCTAAACCTCAAGATTTTATAAAGGCATTGATAAAGGATTTCATAGAGCTTAAAGGTGATAGAAGATTTGCAAATGATGAAGCAGTAATTGGTGGTATTGGGTATTTTGATAAATACCCTGTAACCGCTGTCGGAATACAAAAAGGACATACACTTAATGAAAATATAACATTTAATTTTGGCTCTCCTCATCCTGAAGGTTATAGAAAAGCCTTAAGGCTTGCGTTTCAGGCAGAAAAGTTTTCAAGACCAATTTTATTTTTTGTCGATACACCAGGAGCTTATCCTGGTATAGATTCAGAAGAAAGAGGAATGGCTCAAGCTATTGCTGAAAACCTATATTATTTATCAGACTTAAAAACACCTATTATTTCTATAATAACAGGTGAAGGAGGATCAGGCGGTGCTTTAGCTCTTGGAGTATCAGATATTTTAATAATGATGCAAAATGCCATACTTTCGGTTATATCTCCAGAAGGCTGCGCTTCTATTCTTTTTAAGGATTCGTCGAAGGCTGCGCAAGCGGCTGTTTCATTAAAACTAACATCTTTTGACTTATTATCTTTAGGTATTGTCGATAAAGTAATAGATGAAGGACCAGGGCTTGATATAGAACCTCAAATAGGTTATAAAAACCTGGCAGATCAAATATCTACATCTTTAGCTTATTTTTCTTCTCTAAATCAAAAAGAACTTGTAGAGCATCGTTATCAGAAATTGAGAAAAATAGGATTTTATAAAGATACTACTGGATTTGTTAAAAAAGGATTAAATAAATCAAAAAACTTTATCTATGAGCTATTCAAGTTTTAGTCTAGATAAATAAATCTTAAAATAATATAAAAAAAATTAAATAAAATTTAAAAAGTAGTGCAAAATCAAATAAATAATTCATAAAAATGGAAGAAGTTTTTGAATTTATTAAATAAAAATTTTTACAATAAATAAAAATTTTATTAAATTATATAAAAAAATTATTAAAAATAAAAAGAATGAGGATTAAAAATGAATATCAAAAATATTTCCCCAAAACAAATTGAAATCATTGATTTAACAAAGCTTGGAGAGTTGGAAGGAAAAGAGATTAAATTACAAGGAGTTATTCATAGACTTAGAATATTGCCAAATGTTACTTTTTGCATTTTAAGGTTGGAAAGATCACTTATTCAGGTGGTTGCAGAACAACAGCATGATCTATCTAAATTTATTGAAGGTGATTTTGTAGAAATTACAGGTATTGTAAGATCCTCAAAACTAAATGACAGGGCAATATTAAATAAAAACTATGAGATATCTTTAGTTACTATAAATCTTATTCATAGACCTAAGGAATTACCTCCTTTTGAAATAAATAAAAAAGAATTAAATATAAAACCTGATTTAGAATTTGATATGAGGCCAATTTCCCTTCGCCATCCAAAGAAAAGAGCAATATTTAAGATTTCAGAAACAATTGCTAATTCCTTCGCATCATTTTTAGAATTAAATGGTTTTACAAGAATCTTTTCACCAAAAATAGTTTTTGCAGGTGCTGAAGGAGGTGCCAATATTTTCAAGATTCAATATTTTGATAAGATGGCTTATCTGGCTCAATCTCCTCAATTTTATAAACAATATGGTGTTGGAATATTTGGAAGGGTTTATGATATAGGTCCAGTTTTTAGAGCTGAAAAGCATAATACTACCCGTCATATAAATGAGTATATTTCTTTAGATTTTGAAATGGGTTTTATCTCTTCCTTTGAAGATGTTATGGCTTTAGAAACAGCTTATTTGAAATATTTAATTGAGCAGCTTAAGGAAAAAAATAGTTTTGAAATTGATCTTCTTGAAATTACCCTACCAACATTTAATGATTTTATTCCTTCAATAAAATTAAAAGATGCACATGAAATAGTCTTCAAAGAAATTAAAAAAGATTACCGTAATGAACCAGATTTATCTCCTGATGAAGAAAAATTTCTTACACAGTGGTCAAAAAAAGAGTATAATAGCGAATTCCTATTTATTACACATTTTCCCACAAGTAAAAGGCCATTTTATACAATGGATGATCCAGAAAATCCAGGAGAAACTCTATCTTTCGATCTTTTATTTAGAGGACTTGAAATTACAACAGGTGGTCAGAGAATTCATGATTATGATATGCAGTATAATAAAATAGTTTCTTTTGGGCTTAATCCTTCTGATTTTGAATCATTTTTACAATTACATAAATATGGAGTTCCGCCTCATGGTGGACTTGCAATTGGTCTTGAAAGGTTGACAGCAAGGATATGTGGAATAGAAAATATAAAAGAAGCCTCAATGTATCCAAGAGATATTAATAGAATTACTCCATAACCTAAGGGAAAATATGAAAAATTTTTTACTTATTGGAAATAGTGCGATTGAAGATGCAATAGCATGGAAGCTTAATAAAGAAAATAATATTGGAAATATATTCATTTCACCTGGTAATGGTGGATGCTACTTCAAACAAAAAACTAGAAATATTAATTTAAATTTAAATGATAAAAATGAGTTAATTGACTTTTTGAACAGGGAAAATATTAATCTTATTATAAACTCTTCTTATAATGAACTTACAGAGGCTTTTGATAATTTAATTAAAGAAAAAAAAATTGGATTTATTGGTCCTGATTTTAATAAAAAATCTTTTTTTAATTCCAGAATTAACATAAGAAACTTTTTTAAAAAATATAATGTCTTAAGTCCATCATTTGAAATAATTGAGTCAATAGATCAGCTTTCAAAAATAATTGAAAAATATACAACAAGAAAAATAATATATACTGAATTACAAAAAAGCTGGAAAGGCTCTTATATAATCGAATCAAAAGGTCAGGGAATAAAAATACTTGAAGCAATAGAAGAATCTGGCGAAAAGGATGGTAAATTTATTATCGAAAATTACCAGAAAGGAGAAGAATTCTCAGCTATTATTGCATTGGATGGAATAAGCCATTTTATATTTCCAGTCGTTAGAGTTTACCCTAAATCCTTTGATTATGATTATGGTTTATATACTTCAGGAATGGGTGCATTTACTCCATGTCCATCTTTTACAAATTTAGATTTAAAAGTATTGGAAGAAAAGATTATAAACCCTATTATTGAAGGATTAAAAAAAGAATCATTAAACTACTGTGGATTTTTAACAGTTCATTTTATAAAAACTGGTGATAAACTATTGGCTTTAAATATGATACCTTCAATTCATAGTCCAGAAATTGTGACAATAATAGCTTTGATGGATTCTTCTTTTAATAATCTATGTGAATCTATTTTAAATCAAGATTTAGAAAAGTATGTTTTAAAAATAAATAAAGGTTATTCAATTAGTATAGTTTTAGCTTCTAAAGGTTATCCTATAAATAGTGAAAAAGGCGTCTTAATCGCAGGACTTGAAAAGAATTATGAAGATATCAATATTTTTCATAATAGAACATCAAGGATAACCTATTCTAAAAATAGAGGATTTGTAACAAATGGAGGAAGAGTAGTCATCTTAAATACTGTTAAATCTACATTAGAAAATGCCAGAAAGAGAATATCTGATTTATTACAGAATAATGAGATATTTTTTAGTGGTAATTTTTATAGAAGTGATATAGCTGAAAAGTATTGTAAAAATTAAAAAAAATTAAACTTTTTTAGAAGGTATTTATGGAATTACTATTTATAAGTGGTTCTAATAAAGAATTAAACTCAGAAAAAATTAAATTAAAAAAATTTAAAAGATTAAATGTTGAAGAATATTTTGAACTTGAAAAAAATTTTGCAAATGAAGAATGCCTTTTTATTATTGACAAAAATTCTGTAAAAGAGGAAAATATAGATAGAATTAGAAAAGGGAAAAAACCAGAATCTATTATTTTATTAAGCGATACACTGGATTGGGATAAATTAATAGAAACATTTGAAAAAGGTGAGACTTTTATGTAAAACCAATCAAGGAAGAGGATTTTGAAAATTTATAGTATTATTAAAAATAGGAGATAAATATGAAAAAAAATTTCTTCTCGATTTTAATTATTTTATTTTTCCTCTTTTTCTTTTCTCAATTTATTTTAGGTCAAAGTTTAAATTTTTCTTTTTCTCCAAGGTTATGGGGTTTAGATTTTTATCTTTTCTTAAATGATTTTCCTGCAAAACTTGGACAGGCAGCTACTTTACAGACTATAATTGGAATAGGTGGTGGCTGGGAATCTTATGGATATTTTAGAGATGTAAATAATTATCCAGTACCTTATTCTGATAATTCAGCATATTCTTTCTATTTCAATAGAATAGATATAATTGGAACTTTTGGAATTGGCTTTTTATTTTTTTATAATGATAACTATAATAAATATCTTTCTCAGTTAAGATTTAAGTTTATTATTGATTATCAATCATATGAGCAGGAAAATAATGATAAACCAACCTATCTTTCTTTAACCAATTTGCAGGATAAAGAAGGAATTTTTCAAAATTATTTTGCAGTAGAATTTTATTTTGATTTACTTAAATATTCTTCAAAATTTCATTCTATAAAAGGGATAGATTTTCTTTTAAGTTATGAAATTTTTCCTTCTTTTATTAATCAGGTTGCAAATTTTTCAAGATTTCAAGCAAAATTTAGAGGATATTTAACATTAATTGAGAGTAGCGAGTTCACAATATATTTAGCTGATAGAATATTTTTTTATTATATACCTCAATCTAGTGTTTATATTCCTGTATCTGCATTAACAATGGGAAGTCTTGGTTATTCAATGAGAGGTATAAATTGGTGTCAGTATGAAGGTACAATAGAATTGATAAATAACTTTGATATTAGAGTATTTTTACCAAGCTTATTTAATCAATCATATATTATTCCGGGGTTAGTTTTGTTCTTTGATTTAGGTATAAATGATTTTCAAAATCTTGATGGTAATATAAATTTTGAAGATTTACAATATACTACTGGTATAGGACTTGTTATAGTAGTATTCGGGATAGATTTTATTGATTTTTATTTAGATTACAACATTAAAGAAGAAAAATTAGCTTTCAAACTTAGATTTTCTTTGTATTTTTAGTGTAAATAACAAAATAAATAAAGCCAGGGAGGAATAAAAGATTGCTGAAGTAAATATATTCAAAGAAATTGAAGAAGTTAAGACCATATAAAGAGCAAGGTATTGCCACAAAGATACTAATTAGTGATTACATAAAAGATTATTTATAAGGCTCTTCAAGTATTAATAAAATAAATCATTGCAGTTTTTGTATGAGTTGAAATCATATGTTTATAGAAAATATACGATATATCGACTTTTTAAAAAGTCATAAAATTAGATGGTCATTTATTTCTTTATAGATTTACAAAAGAAGTATTAAATAAATTTGAAATAGACTTTTAGAAAGTTTCTGATGGATAGCGATATGTTATTATAGATGACAAAACTATAAAAAAAGGGGCAAGAAGATAGAAGGTGTTACAAATGCTTACGATCATACAACAAACAAGAAAGAACCTGGATACAAGCTATTGATAGCGAGCTTATTAAGATGGTTCAACACTTTATCCTCTATTATAAAGGAGATAAAAAACTGCTTAGTCAAGAGAAAAGTTAAATTGAAGTTGTAATGCAGTGGATAAGGAAGTCACTTAACTCAAAATTGCAAATTAATTATTTTTTGTTTGACTCCTGGTATTTCACAAAGCAAATAGTTGAGAACCTTTGTTATAAGAATTGACGAGTTTTTTAGTAAATTTTAATTTAATTTTTAATACAGCATAAATAAAGAATTAAAAGATGCGAAAGTTGAATAATAAATTGGCTAATTATTATAAGGATATTCTATCTCTTTTTCATTAATAAATAATTTAACTATTATTTTGCTATTTTTCTTTAGCATTGCAGAAACACCACAATATTTTTCCTGCGATAATTTTATTGCCTTTATAATGTCATCAATTCTATCCTCGATATTGCCGGTAAAATAGTAATTCAAGGTTATATCTTTAAAAACTTTTGGATGCTCTTCTGTTGTTTCGGTGCTACAATCAAGTTCAAAAGATTTTACAGGTATTTTCATCTTTTGAATAAGAGAAGCTACATCCATTCCAGTGCAACCAAGTAAAGCAGTTAACATTAAACCCTTAGGTCGAGGACCTCTATCTTTTCCACCATTTTCAATCGAAGTGTCAAGCTCAATAATATGCCCATCTAATTCTGCTGTAAAAGAAAGATTTTCATTCCATTTAGCCTTTGAATACATAAAAACTCCCATTAATAATCTTAATGAATTTTATATAATGAATATAATAAAAATATTAGAAAAAGTAAAATATTAAAATACTAGTATTTTATTCGGGTTTTAAAAGTTCTTTTTGATTGGAAGGATTGTCTGAAGTAAGTAATAATTTACTTTCATTTTTTTCTTCTTTTTTATTTTTTTTATTATTTTTTGCTTTTATTTGTTCAATTACCTCTGGTTTAATTATGAAAGTTTCATCTTCAAAGACTTTGAATTCCTTAACAATATTTTTTAATAATTCTATTAAATTTACAAGATTATTTGAATTTGCATCCAATTCTTCGGAAATGCTTATTCCTTCAGCAGTTAAATCAAAATAATTTCTTGCTATTGAATCTATAATAGAGGTATTTTCATTCTGAATATTTGCAGATGCTAAAATTGATTTTACTTCGTCTGCTATGACTTTAGTTTCATCAAGTATTGATACTATGGAATTGCTTATTGCTTTAGAATTTTCTATTGATTGTAAAATTTTAGTATTAATTGTATTTATAAGTTCATTGACCTGATCTGATATTACAGAACTACTTTCAGCCATTTTTCTAATTTCCGAAGCTACTACAGCGAAACCTTTACCGCTTTCACCTACTCTTGAAGCCTCGATAGAAGCATTTAATGCTAATAATTTGGTGTGAGAAGCAATATCTACTATTAATTTCAATGAATCTGTCATCTTTTTAGATATTTCACTTATTTGAGAAAAAGAAGATAATGAAGATTCAAATGTAGAAATTTCTTTTTGAAGTATTGAATTAGATTTTGTAATAACTTGTGCGGATTTATTGGATTTTTCAACTATTATCGATGTTGAATTCTTAAGTTCTTCAACAGAATTAAGAAGTTTTTGAATAGATTGATTTTGTTTTTCCGCATTTTGCTCAATCTTTTGTGAAACTATAAAATTCTCTTTTATC
The DNA here is from genome assembly GCA_035385485.1 of Exilispira sp. GTDB lineage: Bacteria > Spirochaetota > JAAYUW01 > JAAYUW01 > JAAYUW01 > Exilispira. The sequence goes on along the minus strand of DAOOKC010000005.1, from coordinate 19,427 downwards.
TTATCTGAAATAGCACCAAAATATTTTATACTTTCTTTGATAATTGTATTAAGATTGATTGAAACAATATTAATTTTTTGAATTATTTCTGCTAATTCATCTGAAGTTGAAATATTGGAATCAAAAGAGAAATTACTTTTTTCAAGTTCAGAAAGAGCATTTTTGATATGTCTAAAATTTTTTCTTAAAAAGTAAACATAAACTACTGTAAAAATTGTAAATACAATGATTGCAAAAATTAATAATCTATAAAAAATAGATTTTGTGACATAATTTAATTCAAGTGCAAGAATTGTACCTCCCTGAACTGCATACTGTATTAAAGAAAAAGTTATTAAAAGAAGTAAAATTGCAAGTAAAGAAGATGGTATCATAAATGTTGCAAATGTTTTGGTAATTAATCCTATTTTATAAATTTTATATGGAGATTCTTCAGAAAATATTTTTACTTTTCCGGCAATTGTAAATTGTTCTTGAAGAGAAAAATGTGATAGATAATATGATAAAATGCTTAAAATTACAAATATAAAAGTAAAATAACCTATTAATATTAATAAAAAATTTCTTGGAATATAAGATAAAAAAATACTAATTATTATTGCAACTAAAGTAAATATTAAAAAACGGATAGAATAATTAATAGTAAGAATAAAAGGCATATTTATTAGTTTTGCTCTATATCTTAAAAATTCTTCTTGATCAAATTTATATGATACATTAAAAATTGAAAAATAATCAATTAGATCTCTTAATTTAAAGTAAGTAAAAATTAAACCAATAATAAAATTGACTAAATATAAAAATAATAAAATATTTCTAAATTCTTTAAAACTTGCTCCTGCAATTGGAAAAGGTTGGAAAATAAACCAACAAAGATAACCAAATAATAAGGCCAAAGATTCTGAAAAAATTATTGGGAAAAAATTAAATCTTTTTTTAGAATAAATTTTTTCAAGTTTAGAGATATGATCTTTTTTACTTTTAGTTTTATTTAATTTTTTTCTAGTATCTAAAGATTTATAATTATAATTTTTTTTTGATTTTAAATTTTTTTCTTTCATCTTAACCCTCATTGAATTAATGATAAATAAAAAACACTTTTTTTCAATTATCGACTGATTTTTTCTAAATCTATATTTTTATATTTTTAGTAAATTATAAAACTTATTTTTCAAAATAATTTATATCGATTTTTTTCTTTCTATATCTATTTGCAAACCTATGAGCCTCATTTCTTATTTCTACCAGAAGTTTTAATCCTTCGTTATTTAATGGTAATTTTATCTCTTTCTTACCTTTTTCTATAATAATAGTCTCCTCTCTTTTTGCAAGTCCGATAATTGGAATATCAATATTTAAATCTTCATTGATTGTTTCTGATATTCTTCTTACATGTCCTTTACCACCATCTATACAAATTAAATCAGGTAGTTTATTTTTGTTATTTTGATATTCTAAAACTCTTCTTAAAACAATTTCTTCAATAGCAGAATAATCATCCTGTTTATTTATAGATTTAATAGTAAATTGCCTATAATTGCTTTTATCAGGATAACCATTTAAAAAGCTGACAGAAGAACCGACTATAAATGAAGAGCCTATATTTGAAATATCAAAACCATCAATTCTATATGGAATTTTATTTAAATTTAATAACTTTTGTAATTCTTTTAATTTTTTTTCTTCGTTAAAAAGAGCTATTTTAAATGATTGTTTATACATTTCTATTAATTGAAAGATTAATGTTTTATATATTTTTCTTTCATATTTTGATTCATATACTTTAATTTGCAAATCCTTTTTTAATAATAATTTTAATGGCTCGACCAAGAATTTGGCTGGAACAAATACATTATTTGCAGGCTCAAATTCAGAATATAATGAGATAATAGATTGTAAAATAATCGAATCAAGATTATCTTTATCTTCTATATATGTAAATCTTTTATTTAAGGAAAGTGTCTTAATGCCATCTTTACTTCTTAGAAGAGTTATGTAACCATAATTATTTCTAAGATAAAATGCCAAAAAATCATATTCTCCTTCAAAATTCCATTTATAGGAATAATTGGATTGAAATTCTTTTATTATATTATATTGAGTCTTTAATAGATTTGCTTTTTCAAATTCTAAAGATTGAGATGCTGCATCTATTTGAGATTCTATCTCTTTTAAAAGATTTTTATATTCTCCTTTTAGAAAGGATATGGCTTTTTTATATTGTGAAATATATGTATTTTCATCTATTAGGAAGGCACAGGGAGCACTGCATTTGCCTATATGATAATTTAAACATGGCTTTGATTTGTATTTTAATTTTTTTTTACAGGTTCTTATCTTAAATGTTCTTTGAATAAATTCATATAGTCTTTCTGTCATCTGTTTTGAAACAAATGGTCCAAATGTTATACCATCAAATCTGTCTTTTTGTCTTATAATAAAAAGTGATGGGAATTTTTCTTTTGAAAATCCTAATAAAGTATATGATTTATCATCTTTAAGCTGAATATTATATTTAGGTTTAAGTTCAGATATCAAATTTTGCTCTAGTAGTAGGGCTTCATATTCAGATTTAGTTAGTCTATAATCGATATAACAAATGTTTGAAACAAGAATTTCTGTCTTTTCATTAAGAATATTTTTATTAAAATAAGAACTTACCCTTTTTTTTAAATTTTTAGCTTTTCCAATGTATAATAAGTATTTTGATTTATCATAAAAAAGATAAACGCCACTTTTTTCGGGTAATGTATTATAAAATTTAGCTTCTATCATTTTAAAAACAATTTAATAATAAAAATAAAAATAATCAATATTGACATCATATTTATCTATGATAAAAGGTAAAAAAAAGGAGAATATTTGTGCCAAATAAGAAATCTGCTGAAAAAAGAGTAAAACAAGCATTAAAAAGAAGAATGGAAAATAAAAGCATTAAAGCTGAGATTAAGACGGGTTTTAAAAATTTAGCCACATCTATAAAAAGTGGAGAGAAGGAAAAAGTCATTAACCTTTTTAATGAATATCAATCTTTATGCGATAAAGCAGTTAAAAGAAATGTTATCCATAAGAATGCTGCAGCAAGATATAAATCAAGAGCATCAAAGATGATAAGTGGGAATTAATTTTTTATATTAAAAATGATATTAAAAATTTGATATTAATAAGATGAAGATAACTAAAAAAGATTTAATTGATATTACTTATCAAAAAACCGAAGGGATAAATAAAAATATTATATCTTTCATTATTGGGCAATTTTTAAATGAACTTTCTGCTATTCTTTCAAAAAATGAAGAGATAGATGTGGAAATAAGGGGTTTTGGAGTTTTTAAAAAAAGAAAAAGAGAAAAAGTTGTTATACAAAATCCTAAAACAAAGGAGAAAAAGATATATAATAATTTATATTCTGTTAAATTTAAAATTAGTAAAGCGAATAAATAGTAAATTAATAGTAAATATAATTAAATAGTAAATAGACTTAAATAAAGTGGTATGCACTGATTTAAATATTAATCCTTAGTTATGCGAATTTTATTATTTTGTTTTAAAAAGTAGTAATAATGAAGAGATTAGAAAAAGAGGTTGGTTCCAATGAATAAATTTAAGATAGTAATGGTAGATGATAATTGGGAAATCTGCGAATTATTTAAAACTATAATCCAAAACCTTGAAATGTTCGATGTAATTTCATTTGATAAAGGTTACAAATTTTTAGAATATATAGAAGAAAATAAATATGATATCGCAATTATAGACATAGATTTACCCGATATTTCAGGATATGAAATTATTAAAAATATTAGAAATGAGATGGAAAGTTATGCCCCTATAATAGTTATATCTGCATTTGAAGATTTTTCTCATAAGATAAAAGCTTTAGAGCTTGGAGCCGACGATTATATTGTAAAACCAGTAAACATTTTTGAAGTTGTAATAAAGATGAATAATCTTTTAAAAAGACAAAGCTATCTTTGTGAATTAAATAAAAGAGAATCAATTATTCAGGAAAAAGCTGAAATTATTAAAATATTAAAATCATTTTTTCAAGAGAAAATATATCAACCTGCTATTAAATTAAAAAAACATTTCGATGAAGAACTTTCTAAAGGTAAAGAATCATTTAACATCGATAATTATGTTAATTCTTATAAGAAACTTTCTGAAGGATTTGATAAATTGATTCAAAATTATGAGATGTTAAGCAGTGAAATAGAAAAAAGAATTGAGAAAATAGAAGAGAAAAAGGCTGAATTTCTTCCCCAGACAGAAATTGAAAAAAAATTTAAAACTAAATTTTGATAAATTAAATATAAATTAAAATTAGATTTGAAAATAAAATTTATTTATTTTTTTTATTAATAAGATAATTATTTCTTTTAAGATATTACTAAAGTTACAATATTAAGATAATGAGATTAATATTAAAAATATTTTTAAAAATAAACTTGAAAAATTAAAAGTAAAATATAAGGTTAAAAATAAAAAGTATAAAAAGAGGTTTTTATGCTTTCAGAAGAAAAAAAGATGCTATTACAATTTTATAATGAAGGTATAGAACTTTATTTTCAGAAAGATTTTAAAAATGCAATTTTAAAATTCCAAAAAGCTTTAGAAATTGATCCAACTGATGGCCCTTCAAAATTACAATATCTTAGATGTGTTGAATATTTAAAAAATCCACCACCAGAAAATTGGGATGGTGTTTTTACAATGATTTCTAAATAATAGATATAAATATACCATGAATAAGGAGATTTGATAATGAATAAAAAAGATAGACCTACTTTTATAGATAAGGTTGCTACAACTTTTGGACCTGAAACAAATTTTAATGGTAATCTTAATTTTAAAACTTCTCTTAAGATTTGTGGGACTTTTAAAGGGACTATTAAAACTGAAGGTTATCTTGAAATATCACCAGAAGCGAATGTTGAAGCAGAAATAGAAGCTGGTTCTATTAAAATAGCAGGAATATTAAGAGGGAATATTAACAAATCTGAAAGAGTCGAACTTGTAAATACAGCTCAAATGTATGGGAATATTACTACAAAAGTTTTGAAAATAGAAGATGGGGTCATTTTTCAGGGTGAATGTAAGATGAGTAAATAATTTTTAAAACACTCTTGACAGTTGTAAAAAATCTGTTATTTTTGCTTGCGATTTTGCCCTCATAGCTCATACGGTAGAGCGTTTCCATGGTAAGGAAAAGGTACTCGGTTCGATTCCGAGTGAGGGCTATGAGCAAAAAATCTAAAAATTAAATTAATAAATTATAAAATTTTCTATTAAAGGTGAAAATATGAGAGAATTAATAGCTTTTAAATGTGAAGTTTGTGGTAATAAAAATTACACTTCAGATAAGAATAAGAAGAATACTCCTGATAAATTGTCATTTAAAAAATATTGCAAATTTTGTCAAAAACATACCGTGCATAGTGAAACAAAAATTAAATAAATAACAATAATAGGTCAGTAGCTCCAATTGGTAGAGCGGCGGTCTCCAAAACCGCATGTTGGGGGTTCGAATCCCTCCTGGCCTGTTTTTATTTTAGTGGAGGCAGGATGGCTAAACAAAATATTTTTAAGAGATTTATATCTTTTATAGTATCTTCATATAGAGAAATTAAAAAAATTGATTGGAATATAGTAACAAAATCTGTTCCTGCTCATCTTATAGGTATTTTGATAATTATGGGCTTTTTTTCATTGTTCTTTCTTGTAGTTGATCTTGGAATTGGTAAATTTATACAGTGGATATTTGGGTTATGAAAAATTACTATATATTAAAAGTAACCAGTGGCTCAGAATATCAGGTTGTTGATTATTTAAATAAAATTATTAAAAATACATATTTAGAAAAATATGTTTTTAACCCTGTTGTTCCAGAATCTAAAACAGAAAAGAAGATTAAAGGTAAGAAAAGAGAGTTTACTTCAAGATTATATCCTGGCTATGTGTTTGTCGAGATTGATTTTTCTGATAATCCAGAAGATGAAAATTATTGGAAAAAAATAGCAAAAGAGATTTTAAGTATATCTTCTGTAGCGGGTTTTTTAGGGGTTAAAAGAACAGATAGACCAATACCATTATCAAAAGCTGAGGTTAAATCCTATTTGATAAATATTGGTCAAATAAAAGAAAGTGAGACAGAAGATACAAAACTTGTTTATGATATAGGTGAAGAAGTAAATATAATTTCGGGCGGTTTTAAAGGTTGCAGTGGAATTATTAAAGAAATAGATAAAGATAAAACAAAGGTAATAGTTGAAGTCAAAATATTTGATAGACCAACACCTGTTGAATTAACGATTGATCAGGTTGAAAAAAAATAAATAAGATTAAAATTAAATTTTAAGGATAAATTATGGCAAAAGAAATTAAACAGATAGTAAAATTACAGATTATTGGCGGGGAGGCAAAACCAGCTCCACCTATTGGGACAGCTTTAGGACCTACTGGAGTAAACTTGCAGCAATTTGTTCAAACTTTTAATGCTAAAACTTCAAACAGAAAAGGTGAGTTAATACCTACTATAGTTACAATATACAAAGATAGAACTTTTGATATTGCATTTAAAGTTGCTCCAGTTTCATTTATGGTTAAAAAGGCAATAAATTTAGAAAAAGGTTCTGCTACACCTAATAAAACAAAAGTTGGAAAAATAACAAAAAAACAGGTAAGAGAAATAGCTGCTAAAAAATTACCCGACTTAAATACTAAAGATATAGAAAAAGCAGCTAAAATAGTTGAAGGAACCTGTAAATCAATGGGTATTGAGGTTGTAGATTAACTTTACAAGGAGAACTAAGGATGACAGTTAGAGGAAAATTATATAGAAAGGCTAAGGAAAATATTGAACCAAAACCTTATAATATTAAAGAAGCTATTGCTTTGATAAAGAAAGTTGCTTATGCAAAGTTTGATGAAACTTTTGAAGCATGTTTTAACTTGAAACTTGAAAAGAAACATTCGATAAGATCAACAATATTACTTCCAAATACTTTTGGTAAAACAAAGAAAGTTTTAGTTTTTGCCAAAGGGCAAAAAGCAGAAGAAGCTATTTCTGCGGGTGCTGATTATGCGGGTGATGAGGAATATATTGAAAAGATCAAAAACGGATGGCTAGATTTCGATGCTTGTGTTGCCACACCAGATATGATGAAAGAGATTGGAAAAATAGCAAAAATTTTAGGACCTAAAGGTTTAATGCCTAACCCCAAAACAGGTACTGTTACTGATAATATTGCAAATGCAGTTAAAGAAATAAAACAGGGTAAACTAGAATATAAAGCTGATAAAGCCGGAGTTGTTCATGTTGTTTTCGCAAAAAAATCTATGACAGAAGAACAGATTTATGAAAATTTTAGCCAGCTTTATCAAGATTTGCTAAAAAAAAGACCTTCTGATTTAAAAGGAAATTATATTTTATCAGCATATATTTCATCAACAATGTCTCCATCGGTAAAGGTTGATATTTCAAGTTTGGCATAATGCCAAAATATGAAATAATTATTATTTTAGTGAGCTATTACGCATTTATATAAATTGCTTCTTTTATTTACCAATTTATAAGGAACTTTTATGGAGAAAAAAAGAGAAATTCGACCAGAAAAGGTAAATTATTATAATCAAATTAAAACTATTTTTGATGAGAATAGTTTTATCCTTTTCTGTAATTTTTCAAAACTCACTGTAAAACAGTTTGAGGAACTTAGAACTAAAATTAAAGAAAAAAAAGGCAATATTAAGGTTATTAAGACCAATATTGCACGAATTTCTGTAAAAGAAAATCTTAGCATAGACATTCCAGATGATATGTTTAAATTAAACACTTTTATTGTTTATGCTAATGATGAAATCAGCAGTATTGTAAAAGAGATTAAAAACTTACAAAAAGCAAAGGTTGTAAGTATAAAGGGTGCTATTTTTGAAAATAGCTTCTTAAATGCAACTGATGCTGAAAAATTATCCGAATTACCTTCAAAAATCGAGCTATATGGAATGCTTGCTAATATTTTAGCTAGTCCATATACGAGATTTACAAGGGCTCTTGGTGAAATTGTTGCAAGATTCCCAAGAGTATTGAATCAAATTGCTCAATCAAAATAAATATTAATAATTATTAAAGGGAGTAATTATGGCAAATCTTACAAAAGATCAAATCATTGAAGCTGTTAAAAGCATGACTGTTATGGAATTAAATGAACTTGTTAAAGCTTTGGAAGAAACATTTGGTGTAAGCGCATCAGCACCTATGATGATGGCAGCTCCAGCAGCAGCTGCAGCAGCTGGTGAATCAGCTGAAAAAGAGGAAAAATCAGAATTTGATATCTATATAAAAAATCCTGGTGCTCAGAAAATAGAAGTTATTAAAAGAGTTAGAGAAATTACTTCATTAGGATTAAAAGAAGCTAAAGATGCTGTAGAAGATGCATCAAAACCAATAAAAACAGCTGTTCCAAAAGAAGAAGCTCAAGCAATTAAGAAAAAATTAGAAGAAGCAGGTGCTCAAGTAGAGTTAAAGTAATGCCAGAACTTGGCAATATATCTTATAATTTATTTTCAATATTGAGGGGGGTAGAAATACTCCCTTCAATCTATATAATATTATATCTTATATTTTATAAGTTTTTCGATAGAATTTTGTTTTCATAATCTTAAATATTCAGGAGAAATTCATGAAGGTGAAATTTTCACCAATTAAAAACAATCCAAATAGATTTTACATTAATGGTAAAAAAGATGAAATTATAGATTTCCCAAATTTTTTAGAAATACAAAAAATATCTTATGAATGGTTTTTACAGTTAGAAAAAAAGTTAAATAAACTTCCTATTGAAACACAGGGATTGGAAGACCTTTTTAAAAGTCATTTCCCTATAGAATCAAAAAACAACAACATTGTATTAGAGTATGTGGAATATTATTTTGGACAACCAAAATATACAGTTGATGAGGCAAGAACTAAAGGCAAGACTTATTCAATACCTATTAAAATTTTAGTTAATTTAATATTCAAGGATTCGGGTGAAGTTAGATCAAAGGAAATATATTTTGGTGATTTTCCTTTATTAACAGATGCTGGAACCTTTATTATAAATGGAGCAGAAAGAGTAGTTGTATCTCAAATTCATAGGTCACCTGGAGTAATGTTTAAATATGATGATAGAAATAATGAATATCAGGCAAGACTTTCTCCAGATAAAGGCGCCTGGCTTGAATTTATTTTAGATGAAAAAAAGGAAATATTATCTGTTAGAATTGATAAAAAAAGAAAAATACCCGCTACCACATTTTTAAGAGTTTTAGGACTTGAAACAAATGAAAAAATTATAGATGCATTTTATGAAACAGAAATATTACCTATAACATATGATTTAACAGGAAGAATTTCTGCTCAGACTCTTATTATTGAAACTGATTTTTGCCCTGAAAGGATAATTGGAGCAGGTCAGGAGATTAGAGAACTCGACATCGATAAGATGATGGAAAATGAGATAAGGGAATTGAAAGTTATAAATTTAAAAAGTTCAAAAAAAGTTTCCACCCAGATAATATTAAATACAATTCAGAAAGAAGCTTTTGAAAAAGATCCTGATAATCCACTTAAATCTGAACCAAGTAAGGAAGAAGCTATAAATAAAGTTTTCAATATATTAAGACCAGGAGAACCCGCTCTTATTGAAACAGCTGAGATAGAAATTAAAGAAATGTTTTTTAATCCTCATAGATATTTCTTAGGTAAAGTAGGAAGATTTAAGTTAAACAGAAAATTTGGTTATAAAGAAAATGTTACTGATATGAATCTTCTAATGGATGACATTATAAATACTGTTATATATTTAACTAAAATAGCTGAAGGTATTTATAATGTTGATGATGAAGATCATCTATCTAACAGGAGAATAAGAGCAGTTGGAGAACTAATATACAATGAGCTAAAAAAAGGTTTCTCAAGGATGCAAAAGATTGCAATAGAAAAAATGAATACAATAGATCCAGAAACCGCAAATCCAACTGAATTGGTAAACAATAAACCAATAACATCTGTTTTAAATGAATTCTTTGGTACTTCACAACTTTCACAGTTTATGGATCAAACAAATCCTTTAACTGAGTTAACTCATAAAAGAAGAATAAATGCTCTTGGTAAAGGCGGTCTTTCAAGAGATAGAGCAGGTTCAAAGGTTAGAGATGTCCATACTTCTCATTATGGAAGATTATGTCCTATAGAAACCCCTGAAGGTCAAAATATTGGATTGATATTGTCATTAACAACTTTTAGTAAACCAAATGATTTTGGTTATCTTGAAACTCCATATATTAAAGTAGAAAATGGTGTTATAACAAATAAAGTTGAATTTTTAACTGCTATAGAAGAAGAAAGATATTATATTGCTCAAGCTACAGAACCAAGAGATGAAAATGGGAATTTTATTAATGAATTTATTGATTCAAGACATAATGGTGAATATATAAGCGTTCATAAGTCTAAAATAGATTATATAGATCTTTCACCAAGGCAGCTAATTTCTATTTCAACAGCTTTGATTCCATTTTTAGAGCATAATGATGCTAACCGTGCTTTGATGGGTTCAAACATGCAAAGACAGGCTATTCCTCTTCTATATCCTCAATCACCATATGTTGGAACAGGAATAGAACAGAGAGTTGTTAAAGATGCAGGCATAATTCATTATGCAAAAAGAAGTGGAAAAGTAATTGAGATTTCAAATTCAACAATAGTAATAGAACCAGATCATAAAACAAATAATAAAGATTTGGACAGGTATAATCTTGTAAAATATTTTAGAACTAACCAGGATACTGTTTATAATCAAAGACCTATTGTTAAGCTCGGGCAAAAAGTCAAGGAAGGGCAACCTCTTACAGACGGACCTTCGGCTGCAGATGGCGAATTAGCTTTAGGTGTTAACTTAAAAGTAGCTTTTATACCATGGTATGGATATAATTTCGAAGATGCTATTGTAATATCTGAAAGAGTTGTGAAAGAAGATCTATTAACTTCTCTTCATATAAAAGAGTTTCAAATAGAAGTTAGAGATACAAAACTTGGTCCAGAAAAAATTACAAGAGATATCCCAAATTGTAGCGAAAGAGATTTAAAAGATCTTGATGAAAATGGAATTATTAAAATAGGTTCATACGTAACTTCAAATAGTATTTTAGTTGGGAAAGTAACTCCAAAAGGACATGAAGAGCTTTTCCCAGAATATAAGCTTTTTAAATCAATATTTGGTGAAAAGGCTTCAGAAGTTAGAGATACATCTTTAAGAGTTCCTCATGGAGTTGAAGGTTATGTTACAGAGGTAATAAAGCTTAATAAGAATGATGTAGATGATCTTGATAATGGGGTAGAAGAGATCATTAAAGTATATGTGGCTACAAAAAGGAAGATACAGGTTGGAGATAAACTTTCTGGAAGGCATGGTAACAAAGGCGTAATTTCAATAATTCTACCAGAAGAAGATATGCCATTTTTACCCGATGGCACACCTGTTGATATTGTTTTAAATCCTCTAGGAGTTCCTAGTAGAATGAATTTAGGTCAAATTTTTGAAACTTCATTAGGATGGGTTTGCGAAAAGATTAATAAAAAAGTTGCAGTTCCTGTATTTGAATCGCCAAAGTATGAAGAGATTCAAAAAATGCTAGAAGAGGTTGGACTTCCATCTACATCTAAAACAAATCTTTATGATGGAAAGACAGGAGAAAAATTTATCAACGATGTTTTGGTTGGTAATATTTATATTTTGAAACTAAATCATATGGTTGAGGATAAGGTTCATGCTCGTTCCACCGGTAATTATTCACTTGTTACACAGCAGCCTCTTGGTGGTAAAGCTCAGTTTGGAGGGCAAAGACTTGGAGAGATGGAGGTATGGGCATTGGAAGCATATGGAGCTGCTGCAACATTGCATGAATTTTTGACTCAGAAATCAGATGATAGAACAGGTAGAAACAATATGTATCATGCAATAGTTAAAGAAGAACCCATACCACCTGCCGGTATTCCTGAAGCTTTTAATGTTCTTATTCAAGAACTTAGAGGAATGTGTCTACATGTTATATTGTATGATGAAAATGAAAAAGAAATATCATTAACAGAAAAAGAACAGGAAAAGAATGTTTATAAATCAAAACAGATGCTATAATTAATCTTTCCTATATTTTAGAGAGGGAGAATATGAGTATTTTTGATAATGTAAAGATGATTTCAAAAATTCAAATAAAATTGGCTTCTTCAGATGTTATAATTGAACAATCCTACGGGGAAGTAAAGAAGCCAGAAACAATTAACTATAGGACTTTAAAACCCGAAAAAGACGGGCTTTTTTGTGAGAAAATATTTGGTACAACAAGGGATTATGAATGTTCCTGTGGAAAATTTAAAACAAGAAAATATGAAGGTGTAGTTTGTGATAGATGTGGAGTTCAGGTAACAGATTCTAAAGTTAGAAGATATAGAAGTGGTCATATTGTTTTAGCTTCACCAGTTGCACATATCTGGTATTATAAGACCACACCTTCAAAGATAGCGCTAGCCCTTGATGTCAAAAATAAAGATCTTGATTCTGTGCTTTTTCATGAGAAATATATTGTAATAGATCCAGGTGATACAGACTTAAAAGAAAAAGAGATTTTAACAGAGAAAGAATACGAAGAAGCCTTGACTAAATATGGCTCATCATTTAAAGCACAAATGGGTGCTGAAGCAATAAAAGAACTTCTTTCAGAAATAGATATAGATTATGAAGTTCAAGTCCTTCGAAGAATGATGATTGAAAAAGATAAAAAAGCAGATAAAAAATTGCTTTCCAGATTGGCTTTATTGGAAGATTTTAAGAAATCTGGAAATAAACCAGAGTGGATGATACTTGATGTTGTTCCTGTTATTCCACCAGATTTAAGACCTATGGTTCAACTTGATGGTGGGCGTTTCGCAACCTCTGATTTAAATGATCTTTATAGAAGGATGATCCATAGAAATAATAGACTTAAAAAATTACAAAAGATGAAAGCGCCTGATATTATTGTTAAAAATGAAAAAAGACTACTTCAGGATGCTGTAGATTGTCTTTTTGATAATTCTAAAAGGAAAAGAGCCGTTAAAGGACCTTCAAATAGACCTTTAAAATCTATTTCTGAAATATTGAAAGGTAAACAGGGAAGATTTAGACAAAATTTATTAGGTAAAAGAGTAGATTATTCGGGACGTTCAGTTATAGTTGTTGGACCAAACTTGAAGATCTATCAGGCGGGAGTTCCTCGAAAAATTGCGCTTGAGCTTTTTAAACCTTTTGTAATTGCGAAACTTAAATCAGAATACAATTATACAATTAAAAGAGCAAAAGATGCCATTGAACATGGTGAGAAGGAAGTATGGGATGTCCTTGAATACATAGTTGACAAACATCCTGTGCTATTAAATAGAGCACCTACTCTTCATAGGTTAGGTTTTCAAGCTTTTGAGCCAAAATTAATTGAAGGATCTGCAATTCAACTCCCTCCACTTGTATGTCATGCTTACAATGCAGATTTCGATGGTGACCAAATGGCTATTCATATCCCATTGTCGATTGAAGCACAAATCGAATGTTGGATATTGATGTTATCTGCAAAAAATTTACTTGATCCTGCAAATGGTACTCCAATTTCCTGGCCTACAAAAGATATGGTTTTAGGTGTATTTTATCTTACCAAGGAAGATGTGAGAATCAAAAGGGAAAAATTAAAATATTTTACAAGTCTAGATGAAATAGAGTATGCAATTCAATACAACGAAATAAAATATAATGAGCAGATTCTTTATTATTTTAATGATCAATGGATAAAAACTACTGCAGGAAGAGTAATTTTTAATGATATATTACCTCCTTCTATTAGATTTATAAATGATCAAATGACAGAAAAAAAACTTAAGGCACTTATTGCAAAAATAATTGTACAGGAAGGGATATTTGCAGCTGGAGATTCATTGGACAAGATAAAAGAATTAGGTTTTTATTATGCTACAAAATTTGGTTCAACAATAAGTGTATCTGATATCATTATTCCTGATGAAAAACATAAAATTATAGCTTCAACAGAAGAAAAGGTTCAACAATATCAAAAAGCTAAGCAAGATGGTACAATAACAGAAGAAGAAAGATATAATGAAGTTATTAAGCTATGGGATAGTGCAAAAAAGAAAATTCAGACAAAACTTAAAAATGTTATTGAACAATTTGATAGTGGAATTAATCCATTAAACATGATTGTAGAATCTGGAGCAAGAGGAAATATCAGTCAGGTAGTTCAGCTCGCGGGAATGAGAGGAAACATGTCTACTCCTTCCGGTAAAATTATTGATATTCCAATTAAATCTAATTTTAAAGAAGGTCTATCAGTATTTGAATATTTTATAAGTACTCATGGAGCAAGAAAAGGTTTAACAGATGCTGCATTAAAAACAGCAGATGCAGGATACTTAACAAGAAAACTTGTCGATATTGCTCAGGATGTCGTTATTACGGAAGAAGATTGTGGAACAATAAATGGTATTTATGTTGAAAGTATAAAAGAGGGAGATGAAATTAAAGTCCCATTATCTCAAAGAATTTCTGGCAGATTCAGCCAGGAAAAAATTTATCATCCTATAACAAATGAATTGATTGTGGATGTAAATGAATATATTGATGAAGAAAAAGCTCAATTCATTGAAAGATTAGGTATTAAAAAAGTTAAAATTAGATCTGTTTTAACCTGTGAATCAAGATACGGTGTCTGTGTTAAATGTTATGGTCAAAACCTTGCAACAGGTTCAATTGTTGATATCGGAGAAGCTGTTGGTATTATTGCTGCTCAATCAATTGGACAACCAGGTACTCAGCTTACCATGAGAACATTCCATATCGGTGGTATTGCTTCAGCTGGTGAAGGAGTTGAATCTGAAAGAAGGTTTAAAAATCCCGTTTATATCGAAAAAATATTTGGCTCAACTTATAAAAATGTTGAAAATGATAGCTTAATATTTTTAAGAGATGGACAGGTTATAATAAGAGAAATATTTAAAGATATTACAAATTCTTGTGCAAGCAGGGTAGAAGTTGCTGACGGAATGAAGGTTATTACTGATACTATTTTAGGATATGATGAGAATAATAAGATTGTAAAATCAAATCATATTGGAATTGTCAAAAAAATAGGACATCATCTATATTTAATGGGCGATGAAATTTCAATTGATGCAAGAACCGGTTCTTCATTATATGCAAAAGAAAACGAAATTTTCCCTAAAGATAAAGTTCTTTTAGAAACTGATATTCATAATGATATTACTCTTGCTGAAAATGATGGTATAGTTAAGTTCGATAATGTTATAATAAATGTAAATGCGAAGCAGATTGAAGGTGGTAACCTTAAAATTGCTCAACTTTTAAATGATAAAAGACAACCAAAGATATATATTTGTGATAAAGAAGATAATGAAAAGATACTGGCAACATATCATCTCCAATCTAAAGCTATTATTACGGTTAAAGATGGTGATGAAGTAAAAATAGGCGATATAATTATTAAAGTTCCAAAAGAAAAGACCACTCAAGAGGATATAGTTTCAGGTCTTCCGAAAGTTACATCTCTATTCGAAGCTCGAAAACCAAAGAAAAAAGCGATTTTAGCCCAGGTCGATGGCATAGTAAAATATGGCGAATCTAAAAGAACTAAAAAACTTATTTTAATTGAAGATGACTTTGGTAAAGTATATGAACATCTTATTCCTGGTTTTATGAATGTTAAAGTAAGAGAAGGTGATAGAGTTAAGGCTGGTGTCCCTCTTACTGATGGTGAACCAGATCCTTATGATGTTCTTTCTATAAATGGTATTTTTGAATTTTCTGCATATCTTTTGAATGAAATACAGAAAGTATATCGAGAACAGGGAGTTAATATTAATGATAAACATATAGCTATTATAGTTAGACAGATGACTAAAAAAGTAACAATTGAAGAAGTTGGAGATACAAACTTTGTATTAAAACAGGTCGTGGAAAGAGAAGAATTTTTTGAAGTTAATGAAAGAGTCATAAGAGAAGGTGGTGTGCCAGCAAAAGCATCTCCCGCACTTGAAGGTATTAAAAAGGCTGCTTTAGGTAGATCCTTCTTATCTTCTGCATCTTTCCAGGAAACTACAAAAGTCTTAACAAATGCTGCTATTAGAGGTGAAATTGATTATTTAAGAGGATTAAAAGAAAATGTAATAATTGGCCAGAGAATACCAGCAGGTACTGGAATTAAAAATTATAAAAATATAAAAATTTATGAGAAAGAAAAAGGTGATATTGAATTCAATATTGATGATATTTTTAAAAGCTCAATTAATAAAAATTTTTTTCCAGAATCTGATAAATTTGGTTAATACTTGACAATGAAAAAAAATTTGTTATTAGTAAATTCCATGTGCAAAGGAGTTAATAAAAATGCCTACTATCAATCAGTTAATTAGAAAAGGAAGAGAAAAGGTTACTTACAAATCTAAATCTGTTGCATTAAAAGGTTGTCCTCAAAGAAAAGGGGTATGTACTCGTGTTTTTACAATGACCACTAGAAAACCAAACTCTGCTTTGAGAAAAGTAGCAAGAGTAAGACTTACAAATGGTTATGAAGTTACAGCATATATCCCAGGTGAAGGGCATAATCTTCAGGAGCATTCAGTTGTTCTCATTAGAGGTGGAAGAGTAAAAGACCTCCCTGGTGTTAGATATCACATAATCAGAGGTACTTTAGATACACTTGGCGTTGAGAATAGAAAAAGTTCTCGCTCAAAATATGGTGCAAAGAATTCTAAAAAATCTTAATTTTTATTCCAGGAGTTTATATGAGTAGAAAGAAAAAGAGAATAGAAAGACCTTTAGAATTAGATTTTAAATATAAAAATCAAGAAATTTCAAAGTTCATAAATTATCTAATGTGGGATGGGAAAAAAAGTGTTGCTCAATCTGTTATCTATGATGCTTTGGAGATCATTAAAGAAAGATTAAATGAAGATCCAGTTAATGTGTTTCATCAAGCATTAGAGAATGTAAAACCAATTGTTGAAGTCAGATCTAGAAGAATTGGTGGTTCTACATATCAGATACCAGTAGAAGTTCCATCTTATAGACAATTTTATCTTGCATGTCATTGGATTATTACATTTGCAAGAGCAAGAGGTGGTAAAAGTATGGCTGAAAAACTTGCAAATGAAATTATAGATGCCTATAAAAATCAGGGTTCTTCAATAAAGAAAAAAGAAGATACCCATAAAATGGCTGAAGCTAATAGAGCTTTTGCACATCTTAGATGGTAATTTATTATCGATTGCGTGCGCTGGAGCAAAGATTATAAAATCTTTATCTAACTTAAATTTTCTTTGAATGATTTAAGTTAATACTCCATCACGCATTCTTTATATACATTTATTTTATCACAATAGTTTTAATGCATTTATTTATAATTTATGCATTATTTATATTTTACATTTTTTTTATTAATTAATATTTTAAGGTAAGGATATGAGTACTAAGATTTCATTAGATAAATACAGAAATATTGGTATAATGGCGCATATTGATGCAGGTAAAACAACAACAACAGAAAGAATCCTGTATTATACAGGTAAAACCTATAAAATAGGTGAAGTTCATGATGGCGCTGCTGAAATGGACTGGATGGTTCAGGAAAAAGAAAGAGGTATAACAATTACATCAGCTGCAACTACAACTTTCTGGCTTGGACATAGAATAAATATTATTGATACTCCCGGGCATGTCGATTTTACTGCTGAAGTCGAAAGGTCACTTCGAGTTTTAGACGGAGCATTAGCTGTTTTTTGTGCAGTTGGGGGAGTAGAACCTCAGAGCGAAACAGTCTGGAGACAAGCTAATAAATATAGAGTTCCAAGAATTATTTATGTTAATAAAATGGATAGAATTGGTGCAAATTTCTTTGAAGTAGAACGACAGGTTGTTGAAAAGCTTGGAGCTAAACCCGTTATTATACAACTTCCGGTTGGAAGCGAAGCCAATTTTAAAGGTGTTATAGATCTAGTTAAAATGAAAGCAATTATATGGGAATCTTATGAAAGTAATGCTTTATTTTCTGAACAAAAAATACCGGAAGAATATAAAGATTTGGCAGAGGAATACAGGGAAAAATTACTTGATGCAGTATCTGATCAGGATGATTCAGTATTGGAAAAATATCTTTCAGGTTCTGAAATTTCCGAAGAAGAAATTAGAAAATGTATCAGGAAAGGAACATTATCTATGGATTTTTATCCTATGATATGTGGTTCGTCTTTTAAAAATGTTGGTGTTCAGACAATGCTAGATTCAATTGTGTATTATTTGCCATCACCATTAGATATTGCTGATGTCGAAGGTGTTCATCCAAAAACAAGAGAAACTATTAAAAGAAAAACTAGTGAATCAGAACCTTTTTCTGGTCTTGCATTTAAAATTATGAGTGATCCATATATCGGTAAACTAACATTTTTAAGAATATATTCTGGTAAGATTTCTCAGGGAGATGAGGTTTATAATTCTTCAAAAGAGAAAAATGAAAGAATAGGTAGAATTGTATTAATGCATGCCAATAAAAAGGAAGAGATTAAAGAGGCATCTGCAGGAGATATTGTGGGTCTGATCGGTCTAAAAAATACTCAAACTGGCGATACTCTTTGTTTACATCATGCTCCAATAATACTTGAATCTATGGATTTCCCTGACCCAGTTATATCTGTTGCTATTGAACCCAAAACAAAGGCAGAATACGATAAACTTTCAATTGCACTTGGAAAATTAGCAGAAGAAGATCCCACTTTTAAAATTAGTGTTAATGAAGAAACAGGACAAACAATAATTCGAGGCATGGGAGAATTGCATCTTGAAATAATTGTTGACAGAATAAAAAGAGAGTATAAAGTTGAAGCGAACATCGGTGCACCACAGGTTGCATATCGTGAATCAATACTTAAAAAGGTAAAATCTGAAGGTAAATATATTAGGCAATCTGGTGGAAAAGGCCAATATGGTCATGTAGTAATCGAAGTCGAGCCTCTTGAAAGAGGTAAAGGTTTCGAGTTTGTAGATAAAATAGTCGCTGGAAGAATTCCAAAAGAATTCATTCCTTCTGTTAAAAAAGGTTTAGAATCCGCAATAGAAAATGGAGTTCTTGGTGGCTATCCTGTTACAGACATACGTGTTAACTTACTTGATGGTTCTTATCATGAAGTTGATTCATCAGATCTAGCCTTTCAGATTGCAGCATCTATGGCTTTTAAGAATGCTTGCAAAGAGGCAGATCCAGTTCTTCTTGAACCAATAATGGCATTAGAAGTTATCATTCCTGAAGAATATCTCGGTGAGGTTATGGGTGATCTT
>DAOOKC010000004.1:0-41227 GCA_035385485.1 Exilispira sp. | reverse complement strand
TCTTTTGCTGTTCAACCATCTTCTTTATTCTTTCTTTTTCTTTTTCCTTTCTCTTTTCCTCTTCAATCTTCATAAGTTCTTTTTCTTTTTCTTTTCTTTTTTCAATTTCATCTTTGTGTCTTTCCAAAAATTTTGAATATCTTACTTCAAAATAATCTTTTTTTTGTGCAAGATATAACATTGGTGCAGAAATTAACACCATTATAAGACACAATATCTGCCCCATAGTTAAACCACCAAGAACAAAACCATTTTTAATAAGCCATCCCGCATATTTGTCAGGTTCCCTTGTATATTCTATAAAGAATCTGAAAAACCCGTACCCAAAGATGAAGAGCCAGAAAATAAAACCAGTTTTTAATTTTTTATTTTTTCTATTTGCCTTTTCAAGGAAAAATAATATTAAAAATAAAATTAATCCTTCAAATAGAGCTTCATACAGTTGAGAAGGATGTCTTGGAACAAGTTTGTCGGGTAAATCTGAATTAGGGAAAATCATCGCCCATGGAAGATTGGTAGGTCTACCCCATAATTCTCCATTTATAAAATTACCTAATCTTCCAAAGAATAAACCTAAAGGAGCTATGACAACAGATGCATCTGCTACTTTATAAAAGTTTAAATACCTATATCTAATAAGTAAAGCTGTAGCAACTAAAACACCAACCAAACCACCATGAAATGAAAGCCCACCGCTTCTAATATTTATTATATGCCATAAAATATTAATTATAGCTGCAATACCTTTTTTACCAGAATCGGGAGTAAATATTGAAACAGGATCATAAATTAAAACAAAAAATAGTCTTGCACCAACAAGTATACCTATAGCAACCCATAAAATCACTTCCCATTCAAAATCAATTGGTGGATTTACAGATTCAACAAAATCTTTCATCTTATACCTTTTTGAAAGATATATAAGGGCAATGACCAGCCCCAATACATACATAAATCCATACCAGCGTATTTCAAATGGACCAATATGGAACATAGCAGGATTGATATTGACGGTCATGGGAAAACCTCCATCCAATACTTTCTTATCAAATATTTACCACTAATGTTTAATTGTGCAATATAATTATATATTCTTTAAATTTGAAATAAATAGTGCAAAAAAGTTGGAATAGGTTATGAATAAAGAAAATTTAAATGTTGATTCTTCACGCATAATGCATGGGGTGGCAGCATTTATGATGAAAAGCGGGTTTATAGAAGCCTTAAGGAAAAGTGCAAAAGCTATAAGAATAAAGGATAATTTAGAACAGAAAGCTCTTTTAACATTTTCTATATTAGCTTTAATGGATGGAGCAAATAGGATTGAACAGATACCTGCTGATATGGAAAAACTTTTTGAGAATGTAACTGAATGCAAAAGCTTTTTAGAAGAGAATCAAAATATATATATTTTTTAAACAATTCATACTCTAAGCAGAACAAAACCATTTAGATGTATAGAAGTTAAAATACAACCCGATAATGAATTATTTGTTAGAAAAGGATATAAGCTTGCAAACCTTGATAAGAATATTTGTGCTTATGACATATTTAAGATATACCGGCAAAGAGGGATAGAAGAGCAAGATATAATGCAGTTAAAGGATGAAATAAGACTTGAAATTTATGTTTTTTGATATTGCTGCGAAGTTTACATCAAGTTCTAGAGAGTTAAAAGCATGGGTATCGGCAGCAGACAAAAACTGGTTTAACATACTTCTGTCCTGGTGGAATGCATGTTTTGGCTTTGGATTTTTCTACTATCGAACATAGAGCAATATTATTTTCTCAAGTAACATCAATAATAAATGTTTTTCAATTATGCATGGTAAGAGGTGTAGATGAATCATTGAGGAAAAGTAATTTTTAATAAAATAAGAGTAAATAATAACTAATTTTTCGTATAAAATTAAATAAATTTATTTTTATAGGTGTTTTTATTCAACTTTTTTGCACTTTTCTAAACCAAATTTTTAGTATTTCAGGATTGAGGAATATTGATATTATATTTAATATAGAAAATGTGTTAAAATTATACTACTGTATAAAATATATACATATAAAATATAAATACTTTATTAATACCCTTTCCAAGGCTAATGGATTAATACTAAACATTTTTAATTTTAACTTATATCAATCTTCTATTATACTCATCTAATCTTAGTTCTTTAATATAATTAAATTTATTTTGTTTATTTTTTATTTTTAATTAAGCCAATATTTTTCTTATTTTATCTCTCTTATTTTTACTTAATTTATATTATTTAATTTAAAAATTTTATTTTTGGCACAAAACTTGCAATTATTTTATTGAAAATAAAAAAATAAAAAAGGGGGTTAACTATGGCAAGAAATGAATTATCTATTTTTAAGAATTTTGATCCTTTTGAACTTATAGAAAAAGAATTAGATGATTTATGGTTTTATCCATTATTTAAATATTCTGGTTCATCAAAATATGCTCCATTAGACATTTCAGAAGATGATAAAAATTATTTTATTGAAGCAGATTTGCCAGGTTTTACAAAAGATCAGATTTCTGTAAAAATCGACAAAGATATTCTTACAATTTCTGCTTCCAATGAAAAAGAGGAAGAAAAACAGACTAAAAAATATCACAAAAAAGAAAGAGTTTCTAAAAGCTGCACTAGAAGTATAAGCATCCCAGAAAATGTTGATGTATCAAATATAAGTGCAAAATTTGAAAATGGAGTACTTACCTTGACATTGCCCAAAAAAGAACCAGAAAAAACAAATCAAATTGAAATTAAAGTTGAATAAGCTATGCTTGCTACTTAAAGTTTATACTTATTAATAATTAGCAAGACTAAGCAAGACTAATTAAAAAGGGGTAATACTTTATTACCCCTTTTTTCTTTTTTAATTATATTTTTTAATTTTTTTAGTTTAATGCTACTTATATTTAAGTATATTTTTTTAATATTTTTTTAATATTTTATTATTTTCAATTTCTTATTCTATTCCCAATATTTTTCTTGCTTCATCAGCAGTTGCTACTTCTCTTCCAAGTTCTCGGGCTATTCTAACAATTCTTTCTACAAGTTGCGCATTTGAATTTGCTAAAACTCCTTTGGAATAATAAATATTATCTTCAAATCCAACTCTAACATGACCTCCCATTGTAATGGCATTAACTGCAAGAGGAAGTTCAAACCTACCTATTCCAGCAACTGTCCATGTTGCCTCTGGTGGTAAAAGTTCTGTCATAAAAAGAAGATTTTTAATTGTCGCATTAAGAGCTCCAGGGGCTCCAAGAACTATATCAAAATGCATATGTTTTGGAAGTAGTCCTTCTTTTTTTAATATTAAAGCATTTTGAATATGTCCTGGCTCAAAACATTCAAGCTCGGGTAAGATATTATACTCTATCATTGTCTTTGCAAAATTTCTCATTAGTGGTAGATCATTAACAAATATATCATCGCCAAAATTTGTTGTGCCGCAATCCAAAGTTGCCATTTCGGGTCTTAATTCTGCGACAGCTATTCTTTCCTGCCATTTCATACCGACAGCACCACCTGTCGATGGCTGAATTATAGGACCTCTACCAGGTATTTTCGATCTAATAGCTTCAATAGCTCTTTTAAAAACTTCTTTATCCTGAGTTGGAGTTCCATCGTCAAATCTTACATGAAGATGAATTATAGAAGCACCGGCATCATAAGCTCTTTTAGCTTCCATTGCAATTTCTTCAGCTGTATATGGAACATTCGGGTTTTCCTTTTTAGTTACTTCAGCCCCACAAATAGCAGCAGTAATAATTAATTTATCCATCTTTAAATCCTCTTGATGAAAATATTTTTAATGAAACCTTAAAAGACTAATTTATACTAAAAACTACTTTTAATAAGATATATTTAATATAAAGAAATATTTAATATCTCCAATAGATAGACCCAATAAATTTTAATAAAAACAAATTTTATTTTTTAATCCTCTGTTTTTCTTTAGGCACCACACATACGCCTTCGGCTTTGCAAACGAGTATTGGTTTTTCTAAATAATCACATGCTGACACATTGTCGGGAATATTGGCACTGGTTATAACTTTATATGCTGCAAATTGCATCTTTCTTGAAGTATTACCTTTTGATATTATTTTCCCATAAGCTTCAATATAATCACCTGCAAAAACGGGAGCTAAAAATTCAACAGATGTATATGTTCTAAATAAGCCTTCATCACCATCCTCACGAATTAAAAGCTCAGTAGCAACATCACCAAATAGGTTAAGCATTTTTGCTCCATCTACAAGATTTCCTGCATAGTGAGCATCATGAAGACTCATTCTAACTCTAATCATTACATCCCATTCTTTAGGATTATACTCAAAATTATTTTCAGCCATTATATATCCTTTGTTTAATATTTTAAAAATTAAAAATTCAATAAAATCAAAACTATTCTTCTTCTAATTCATCATAGAAATGTTCTAATATCTTTAATGAAAATTCTATTCTTGATTTACTGAACTGTTCTGCTTCCTTTAAGGCAAAAGATTTAATCGCTTTATCGACAAACTCTTTATAGTTTTTATAAATCTCATCAATCTTATTGGCTCTATCCCAGAAAAATGAACCAATAGAAAATCTTGAAAATCCAATCGCTCCAAGACTATCAATTATGATAGCATCATGAAGTAATTTCCCTTCTAAGGATTCGGGTTTATCTTCCATATCACTATTCATAATTGCTTCTACAACTTTTTGAATTTTACTAACAGGAAAACCTGTTTCAGATAATATTTGAGCTGCTCTTTCCGCTGAGTCATGTTTAGAATTTTTACCTAAAATAATCTTGTATAAAAAGCATGCTGCATGTAAAACTTGATCGTCATAATTATCACTTAATTTTTTTGCATAAAAATACACTCTTGAAAGGTGATCGAATGAATAAGTAAGTCTTCCAGTAGTTAAATCTTTAGCGTATTGTTCGATTATTGATCTCATTTTCCCCTCTATTTATTTTTTCTTAATTGCTTTAACAGGACAAATTGGAATACATTTCTCACAGGATGTACATTTGGAATCGATTATTTTATAAGTGGGTTCTCCTTCTTCTATTGCTTCAAATGGGCATACAACGACACAGGCATTACATCTAAGACATTCTTTGTCTATATATATCATAAATATCTCCTGCTTGGTATTTTTTTTATATTAAATATAAAAAATTTAAAATAAAATTTATCCCTTTTTTATTCAATTTAATAAAAATAACTAAAACTCTATAAAATTACTTAAAAGTGACCTTTTTATATTTTTTCTTCCCTACACGTATAAGTATAAAATTTTTTTGCAATTTATCTATTAAAATTTGATATTTTATATCATTTATAATTTCATCATCTATTGTAACTCCTCCCTGCTGGATAAGTCGTTTTGCTTCACTTTTTGAGCTACAAAGAGCTGATTCAACAAGCAAAGTTGCAAGTTCTACACTGTTACCTTTGCTTTTGTCATAATCATAATTCGGAATTAGATCCAAAACTTCATCATCAATATTATTAGAAAAAATTTTAGCACCTTTACTAGCTTTTATTGCCTCTTCTTCGCCATGTGCAAGTTTTGTTGTTTCAAAAGCAAGAACTCGTTTTGCCTCATTTATGTTTTTATCTTCTTTAGTTAAATCCTCTATAAGATTAAGATCAAGTAAGGTAAAGATTTTCAAGAATCTTTTTACATCCTTATCATCTACATTAATCCAATATTGATAGTAATCATATGGTTTAAATAAATCAGGATCAATCCAAACAGCATTTCCAGCAGTTTTACCCATTTTTTCACCATTTGCTGCAACTATAAGAGGTGCAGTAAAAGCATATGCTTCTTTTCCATGAATTCTTCTTATAAGATCAATGCCAGCAACTATATTTCCCCATTGATCTGCACCACCCATTTGCATTATACAACCTTCCTGCTCAAAAAGCTTTAAAAAATCATATGCCTGCATAACCTGATAGTTAAATTCTAAAAAGGATAAACCTTTTTCCATTCTGATTTTATATGATTCAAAAGATAACATTCTGTTTACAGAAAAATGTACTCCAATATCTCTAATAAAATCAATATAATTCAATGGTAAAAGCCAATCACTATTGTATCTAACTTTTGTTTCTCCACAATGATGTTCACCTTCTGTCATATTCAAAAATTGAGAAAGATTTTTTCTAATACCTTTAGCATTTTCGAAAATTTTTTCTTTTGACATCATCTTTCTCATCTCTGTTTTACCAGAAGGATCGCCCACCATAGCAGTTCCTGTTCCTATGACTGCAATAGGTTTATGTCCATAGATTTCAAACCATTTTAAAAGCATTATTGGTTCTAAACTTCCGATATGCAAAGATTGAGCTGTAGGATCAAAACCAATATAACATTTTACTTCTTCATCATCTAAAATTTGAGAGATCTTTTCATCAGTAACCTGCTCAACAAATCCTCTATCTAATAATTCCTTAAATAATCCTTTTTTCATCAATTTACCTTTATCTTGAATTTATAATATTATCATTATTAAATTTTACATTTATCAAAATTTTCTTGAACTTATTAAATTAAAAAACTTTAATAAATGTTATAAAATTAATAAAATTAATATTCTAAAATCTCTTCTTCTTTTCTCAATGCCCTTAATGCTCCTAAAGCCAAAGCTTCCATCTCATGTTCACCAGGGATTATATAATATTTTTCATTCTCTGGAAGCCATCTTTTTATCCAATCTAAAATAACATCAGATTTTGCAAGACCACCTGTTATAATGATGCCTTCATAGATTCCTCTTAATATTGTCTTTTGAGCATTTATTGCTTTTGCTATTTGAAAACACATTGCTTCAAGTATCTTTTTGACATTTTCATCTGTTTTGGATCTTTCAAGTAATTCTTTTACATCATCAGTACCAAAATATGCAGTTAGTCCTCCATTTTTTGAAAATAGATCTTCTATTTCTTCTATTTTCAACTCTCCTTTGATTATTAATTTAACAACTGTTTTAACGGGCAAAACGCCACAGGAAGTTGGAGAAAATGGACCTGTCTGTCTACCTTCCAATACATCCACAATTTTCCCTTTAGAAACAGCATTTATTGAAATTCCACCTCCAAGATGTGCCACTATAAAATTAGAATTAAAAAAATCTAAACCCAAATCTTTAGCAGTTTTTCTTGCACAGGCTCTTACATTTAATGCATGAGTTAGTGCTGCAAATTTTATCTTTGGATGACCTGTAATTCTTGCAATGTCAGCCATTTCATCAGTAGATATCGGGTCAACTATAAAAGCTGGTTTACCTGTAGCAACATGAAAATCATATACAATCATGGAACCTAAAAGTGATGCATGAAGTGTCTGGTAATTTCCATTGTTAATATCATCAACTATTTTTTTTGTTACATTATAAACGCCAGCTTTCAAAGGTTTCAATGGACCACCTCTACCAGAAAATGCATCAAAAGAAAAGATATCATGATTTTTTTCTTTTAAAAATAGCTCTATGGCCTTTTTTCTTATTGGAAGTTCATCACTTAAAGTTTTACAATGATTTATCTCTTCTTTTGAATGTTTAATGTTTTCTTCAAATAATAGTTTTTCATTATCATATATAGCGACTTTTGTTGATGTAGAACCTGGATTAACAACAAGAATTTTCATTTTAACCCCTAATCTAATTTTAATATTCAGTTTTTATTAAATTGATAAAGAAGTTTTTAAAAGTTTCAAGTAATTCTTTACTTTTATTTTTATTATGAGCCACGACCTGAAAATAGATCTTTATCTTAGGTTCAGTACCAGATGGTCTTACTGTAATTTTAAAGTTTTCTCCGATATATTGAAGCAAATTCGATTTTGGAAAATTTTCAATATTATCCTTAAAATCAAAAATCTTTCTTACCTTAAATTCATTAACACTTTCTATAGGATTTTCCCTTAAATAATCCATTATTCTTTTGATTTTATCCTTATTTTCATTTTCTGAAAAATCGATATTTACCAATTCATTTTGATAATATCCAAATTGCTCATAAATACTTTTTAAATACCTTCTTGCATTTATCTTCTGGCTTTTCAAATAAGATAAAAATTCGAGAACGACATTAATCATCGAAAAAGCATCTTTATCTCTTAAACAATCCACAGTAAGAAAACCATAGCTTTCTTCTGCTGCGAATAAAAACTTTTTACCCTTATTTTTATTTATTTGATCCCCAATATATTTAAATCCTGTAAGTGTCTTTATAACTTCTATTCCAAAATATCTTCCTATAATTTCAAGTAGATCTGTTGTTACTATTGTAGTTACAGCATAATATTCTTTCCCATTATCTATATTATCATTATTTTTTAATGATGTTTCAATTTCATTTAACCTTTTCTGATTGCAAATATAATAAAATATCATTACCGCCACTTCATTTCCCGTAGGCAAAAAATATCCATCATCATCATAAAAAGCAAAACCAACCCTATCAGCATCTGGATCTGTTAAAATTACAAGATCGGCTTTATTTTTTCTTGCGATATCTAAAGCCTGTTCAAAGCTTTCTCTATTTTCCGGATTTAATGAATTTACATTGGAAAAATCAGGATCGACAATTATTTGAGATTCAACATAAAAAGTGTTAAATCTTAATTTTTCTTCAAGTTTTTTAAATATATTTATACCTGTTCCATGAAGACTTGAATACACAACATTAAGTAATCTTATATTATTTTCCAGTTTTTTATCAATTCTTAAAGAAGTTATATCATCTATAAACTTATCTATATAAATTTCACCAATCAATTCTATTTTATTATTCTCTAATAATTTTTCAAAATCATTTATTTTTATATTTTCAATCTTAACATTAGATTCATATATTTCTATTATTTTATCTGCTTTTTCAGAAAGTATCTGACATCCCGTTTCATCATATACCTTAAAACCATTATAATTTTTTGGATTATGAGATGCTGTAATCATAATTCCAAAAAAACTATTTGTTTTTCGTACCATATATGACAAAAAAGGTGTTGGAAGGGGGTTTTCTGCAAAATATACTTTAAATCCATTTTTAGCTGCTATTATAGCTGATATTTTAGCAAAAATATCTGATTTATGCCTTGTATCATATGAAATACAAACAGATTTTTCTATATTTGAATTTACACCGCCCTTATCAAAACCTTTTTTATTTGAAATATCCTTAAAGTTATCATCAAAATATTTATTAAAAAAATTAACAGTAGCAGTTGCAGCCTTAGCTATGGTAACCTCATTTAAAAAAGAAGAACCAATCTCCATTATGGTCCTTATACCACCAGTTCCAAATTCAAGTTCGTTAGAAAAACATTTTTTTAAAAAAATATAATCTTTTTCTTCAATCGCTTTTTTAATCTTTATTTTATCTTCATTTTTACAATATGATAGATAATATTTTATTTTTTCTTTTGTTGAATCATTCAAATCTGCTTCAGGGATGCTTTTTAAAATATCTTCTATAAATTCATAATTTTCAAATTCCTTCTCTTTTGATAAATTAAATGATTCTTCCATATTCTCCTCTCATATTTTATTGTAAACTTTTTATAACAAATAAAGGCATATTTTATCATAAATAAAAGTATAGTTTTTTAATTATTCTATTATATCTATCAACTCTGAACTCTTTTTTATATTATCAAATATAAGATCAGCAAGTTCAAATAATTTTTCCTTTGTATTTAATGAATTATCGTCAAGCACAAATTCTAGAAGTTGATTTAATATTTTCCCCACAATTTTAGAAGGTTTTATGTTATATCTTTGCATTATCTCATTACCATTAATCGCAAGATCGGTAACCTTCAATGCATGATTTTCATTTATGACATGATTTATCTTATCCCAGAATTCCAATAAAATTTTAGGATAACCGAAATTTTTACCATTGCCTATTCTATCTGCAACTCTTAAAGCAAAAAGAAGCGGAATAAAATCTTCTCCTACTTTTGCTACAAATCTTCTAACCGCTCCATCTGTCCAGGTTGGAGTATAATGAAACATATGGTATCTTATCAATTTAGTTATAATATTTATTTCATCCTTAGAATATTTATATTCTGTTAAAAAAGATTTGGCTATCTGCTCTGAATATAATTCATGATTGTAAAAAACATTTTCCTTCATCCCTTTTTGTTTATACTCAGCAAGAGAAATTGGTTTTCCTATATCATGAAATAAGGCTGCAAGTCTTAAAACAACATCCTTTGGAGCGGCATCACAACTATACAATAAATGATAATATACATCATGTTGATGAAAATCATTCTGCTCCTGACCATAACATTTAACAAGTGATGGTATCATGAGATTTAGTATGTTTGTTTGCCTTAATAGTTCAATTCCAAATGAAGGCTTGTCTGATAAAATCAATCTATTAAATTCTTCTCTTATTCTTTCTTTCGAAATATTAAGTAAAAGCTCAGAATTTTTTCTAATTTGCTTAATTGTATCTTCTTCGATTTCGAACATTAAATTAGCTGAAAATCTAATTGCTCGAAGCATTCTCAATGCATCTTCATTAAATCTTTCTGAAGCATTCCCTACGGTTCGAATTATTCTTCTTTGAATATCTTCAATACCACCAAAATCATCAATCAATTCTTTAGTAAGAGGATTAAAAGCAAGAGCATTTATTGTAAAATCTCTTCTTGCAAGATCCTGATGAATATCTGAAACATATTGAACTTTTTCAGGATGTCGTAAATCATAATATTGTTCATCTACCCTAAATGTGGTTATTTCATATTTGTTTTTATATCCAATTACAGTAACTGTTCCATGTTTAATACCTGTTGGTATTACTTTTGAAAATATATTAATAATATCTTCGGGATGAGCATCTGTTGCAATATCAACATCAATATTATCTGTCTTTCTATCCAGAATAATATCTCTGATAAAACCACCAACTAAATAGGCTTTAAATCCCGCATCTTCAATTCTTCTTAAAACCTCGATTATTTCATAATTTTCATCAGAATTGATTGTAAGTAAAATTTTTGCTAAAATATTTTCGTTATTTGCGATTATACCTCTTTTCCTTAAATTTTATATTATTATTTGACTAAATTAAATTAATTCATCGAAAAAATTTGTCAAAAATTCAATATTTTTTTGTTATAAAAGATTAAATTTTTACTATTAAATATATGAGAATTTAATAAAAAACTTTTTTATTATATTTATAGAGGCATTTATGATTCTTATAAGGACTTTATATATAGAGGAAGGGATAAGTGAAATAGTACAAATAGAGTGCGATTCTGCTCCTGGTATTCCTGGAATTGTTTTCTCTGGTAGAGCTGGGAAAATTATAGAAGAAAGTTCTATTAGAGTAAGGCAGGCTATCAGGAATACTTTTGATATCTCCTTTACAAGTAAAATACTTATTAATCTTATCCCTTCTGATATTCAAAAAAACACAAATTTATTCGACCTCCCTTTAGCCATAGCTATTTTGGGGGCAATAAATAAAATAAGTTTTTCTATATATGATATTTTAATCCTTGGGGAGCTTTCACTTTCAGGTAAATTAGAAGTTAATCATTCTGTAATTCCTCATATATTAAGAGCAAAAAAATATGGTTTTAAAGATTCAATTATTCCTTATGAAAATCTACCTGACACTTTAAATCTTCCTTTAAATATAAAAAAAGTAAAAAATCTATCAGAATGCTGGCAAATTTTAAAGAAAAACTTAAAATTTAATGATACAGGATCAAACAATTTCAATAAAAATATAGGTATAGATAAAGATATAGAAAAAAATCAAATTAAAAAAACTGAAAAAAATTTTCATCAACAAAAATCTATTTATTTTAACAAGACAACCTTTAAGGATAATATTATCACTGATATTCTTTCTGATGATGTTATTGATTATGATTTCAAGGATTATAAAGGAGGTATTTTAGTAAAAAGGGCTTTGATAATATGTGCAGCAGGATTTCATTCAATATATCTTTTAGGTCCATCTGGAACTGGTAAGACTTTGCTTTCAATGATGTTTAAAAACATCTTACCTCCTCTTTTAAAAAAAGAGCAATATGAATTAATCGATTTATATTCACAATATGGCATCCCATATGATTTAAATAACACTAAAAGACCTTTTAGAAATCCTCATCATAGTTCAACTATTGTATCTATGGTAGGAGGAGGAACTCCTCTTTCTATAGGCGAAGTTTCTCTTTCAAATCGGGGTGTATTGGTATTAGATGAAATTAACCTATTCAATAAAAAAGTACTTGAAAGCCTTAGAGAACCATTTGAAGAACAGATGGTAACTATATCCCGATCAAAATACAAGATTACACTTCCATCTTCATTTCTTTTATTTTTAATAAGTAATCTTTGTAGTTGTGGAAATTATGGATCATTAAAAAGAGTATGTAATTGTACACAGGAACAAAGAAATATATTTATTTCACATGTTTCAAACGCATTAAAAGATAGGATAGATATTACTTTTATCATTTCTGATGAACAAAATATTAATGAAACAGAATTGGATACAAAAACTATGAGAAATATTGTAATTAAAGCTTTTGAAAAACAATTTTATAGATTTATAGATTCAGATTTTAATTTTAATGGGAAAATTTATAAAACAGAAATTAAAAAATATATAAAACTTGATCCAATCCTTGAAACATATTTATACGAAACCATGAAAAAAAGTGGGCAATCATTTAGAAAAATGGAAAAAGTTATTAAAGTAGCCCGAACAATTGCTGATATTGAAGATCATGCTGAAATAACCAAAAAAGACCTAATAGAATCTTTATTCTTTGTTACTGGTTTAAAATATTAAAAAAAATATTGACTTTTATCATTTAATTTTTGTATATTTTAATAAAGATTTTATGATTCCCAGGAGGATAAAATGAAAATTAAACCTTTAAATGATAGGATTTTAGTTAAAGTATTACCACCAGAAGAAAAAACTAAAGGCGGACTTTTCCTTCCTCAAACAGCACAGGAAAAAACACAGGAAGGGATTGTTGAGGCTATTGGTGATAGCGACCAGATAAAAGTAAAAGTTGGTGATAAAATAATCTATGACAAATATGCCGGCACTTCCTTAAAAATTGATGATCAGGATTTTCTTATCCTTAAAAACAATGATATTTTAGCTATTGTTGAAAAATAGTAAAAATTTTCATTAATTTTTATGGGTTGCCTTTATTTTTATAAGGCAACCTTTTTTGTATTTATTTTATTATTTATTTTTTATATTAATTTTTATTATTTAGTATATTTATTTAGTGCTTTTTATTCTGTTATTCTTTTATTCTTTTCTTTTTTTAATCTTTTATTTTTTTTTATTTTTTTTATTTTGGCTTTTTGTTCTTTTATTTTTTTATCTTTTAATTCTTTTTTCTATCTTTTGCTATATTTTCTATTTTTTTCTATTTTTTATATATTTTCCAGTCTACTTTTTTCTTAATTTCTTTCCTTATCTTCTTTTATATTATTTTTCTTAATATTATGTATTTCGAAATTTTATTTTACTCTATTTTTTCAAATGCAAGGGCTGTTCTTGCTGGAAGATAAATAAAAAGATTATATTCATTGTTACTTTCAAAGACGGGATATAATATTGTTTTATCAACTCTATCAAATCCCCCAAATTCTTTATCATCAGATGAAAATATCAATGAATAATTTTTAGCCTTACCCGACTTTATTCTATATTTTTCAAAACTTTTATCTGGATTTAAATTGAAAGCATAAACAATATTATCTTTTATAAAGGTTATTAATTTTTCCTTATTATCTACATTTAAGTACTCTATTTTAGATTCAAGAAAATTATGAATAGATTTATAAAGCTTGATCATCTGTTTTTCAAAATTAAATAAAAACTTGAATTTTAAATTCTCATCTTTTTGAAGCGACCAGAGTCTTCTTGCATGCTTAAAACTAAAATTATTCCCTTCCCTTGGGAAATCTATCCATTCTGGATGTCCCCATTCATTACCAATAAATGTTAAATATCCTTCCCCGCCTAAAAGAAGGACTAAAAGTCTAAAAATCTTGTGTAATGCTATACCTCTATCAATTATTAAATTTTTATCATTTATATGCATTGCCGTATAAATTTCTTTATCCACAAGTCTAAAAAATAAAGTTTTCCCCCCGACCATTGCCTGATCATGAGATTCGCAATAGGCAATAACCTTTTCTTCTGGTCTTCTTGAAATTAATATATGAACCAACTCTTCAAGATTTAAATTTTCATCGGAAACTACTGAAATATATCTTTCAAAAAAATCTGGTATTCCCATCCCCAATCTAAAATCAAAACCGACTCCACCATCTTTAACACTTAAAGCCATGCCAGGAAAGCCACTCATATCTTCTGCAATGCTAAAGTTTGAAGGATCTATTTCATGAATAAGATCATTTGCCAGTTTCAAATATATTATAGCATCTTTATCTAATTCTTCGCAAAAATACATATCATAAGATGTAAAAGCCTTGCCTATACCATGATGGGTATAAATCATTGAAGTTATCCCATCAAATCTAAATCCATCAAATTTGAATTCCATCAGCCAATATTTTATATTTGATAAAAGAAAATGAATCACCTCATTTTTACCATAATTAAAAAGCATTGAATCCCAGACAGGATGAATCCCCTGCTTTCCTTCATGAAAAAATTGCATTTGAGTCCCATCAAAGAGGTTGATACCTTCATTTATATTTTTTACACTATGAGAATGGACAAGGTCAAGAAAGACTAAAATTCCATATGAATGAGCTGTATCTATAAGTTGTTTTAAGTCCTCTATAGTTCCAAATCTTGAAGATATAGCAAAAAAATTTGAAACCTGATATCCAAAAGAACCATAAAAAGGATGTTCCATTATACCCATAAGCTGAATGGCATCATAACCAAGATCTCTTATATAAGGCAAAATATTTTCAGTAAATTCTTTGTAAGTACCAATACCTTCTTTTTCTTGTGCCATTCCTATATGAGCTTCATAAATAAGTAGTGGTTTTGTTTTTTTTTCTTTTTTTATATGACTGATATCATTTTCCCAATTAAAATTATTGGATTTTTCTATTGGTAATATTAGGGCAGAAAAATCATGAGTTACAGGATCCTGAACTACATATCTTGAATAAAGAGGAATTCTAAAATGCTCTCCTATGCATGTGACCAAATATGCTTTTACCTTTATTCCGTTACAAAATTTATTAAAATCGAAAAGTTCAAGTGGTAGTTCTATCTGCCAGATGCCATTTCCTTGAGGTTCAAGCCTATATTTTTTTCTTTCCCAATTACAAAACTCACCTGTAAAATAAACTGCATATGCATTAGGAGCCCATTCTCTATATATTAAAGAATCTTTTGTATAATGAAATCCAAAGTAAAGATAACCATTTGCAAAATCTGAAAGCGTTTTATATTCAATTGAATCAGTTTTTAATAGCTGCTTTTTCTTTTCTAAATACCTATGATGTAAATCATTGATAAACTCATTATATGGTTCAAGATAGGGATCCAGTTGAACTACTTTTAGCCTTTTCATAATATTAGTTTAAAACATTTTTGATATTTGACAAAAGACAAATTTTAAAAAAATAAAATTTAAAAAATAAAAAATAGATTAAAAATAAAAAGAAAATTCAAGATCAAAAGTTATATTACTAACGGGATAGTATAAAAGATCGTAGTAAGTAGTTCCAAGTAAATTTTTAATTGAAAATGAAACATTTGATTTTTGTGAAATATAATAAGTTAAATCAAAATTTATTAAAAAATATGGTGAAAACCAATTATAATTTTCAATTGTAATAAATCTTATTCCTCTATAAATAAATTCAAGTTTTAACCTTAATTTTTCGGTATAAACATAATCAATATCGAAGATTATATTTGCAAGTGGAACATATGGAACATAAACTTCATTTAATATCAATTGACCTTCAAGTATCTTTGGAATAATCAAAGAGATCAATGGAGAAAACTGAATATATGATTCTTCTCCAATAGGTATTGAATATTGTATCTCAAAATCCAAGCCAAGATTATAACCTTTAGCAAAATTTATTGGTTTAAATCTATTATCAAATCTTCTTATCCAGACAATAAAATCATCAAAATAATAGTAATAAAAAGAAAGATTAGTTTCAAACTTGTTTGAATTAAGTCCTGCACCAAATTCAATTCCATAGGATTTTTCTGGTTTTAAATCTGGATTACCAATTGCCACAATACCATATGACGTAAACAACTCACTAAAAGAAGGAAGTCTATATCCTGTTCCTAATTTTGTATAGATAGAAAAATTAAGTTTATCAGAAAGATCAAATTTTTTACTTAAATTCAAGTACAATGATGGAATTAGAAAATAATCAAGCTTGTTAGAATATTTTGCATTTAAATCAAGACTTAGGCTTATTAAAAGATCAAATAAAGAAATAAAACTTTTATTTAAAATAAAACAGGTGGATAGAAGTCCACCATAGACTTCATCAAATATCAATGTATCATCTTTTAAGTATTCAAATTTTAAACTTATATTTGAACTAAAAGTAGTAGTATCATTTTTATATATGATAAAAGGGAAACTTAAAAATCCATAAAATAATTCTCTTTTCTCATCTATTTTATATGTATAATCGTGACAGGAAAAATATTCATTTATGTATTCAAATGAGATTAAAAAATCATTGAGACGAAAGAATGTCAGCAAAGATAAAGATTCTTTATATGTATTAAAATATGGGAATTGAATATCATTTGGTAAAAATTTTTTATAATAATCTACCAAAAATGAGAAAGAAAATGAATCAAATTCTATTAGAAATTTTGAAAAAATATCATAAAAATCGCTTTTTCCAAAGGAATCATCATATGAATTTGAAAAATATTTGGCATTTAAGTCAAAAGAGGAAAATATATTATTATTAAAAGATGATAGATGAAAAAAACCACCAAAGTTAACCAATGATGATAAATATAAAGAACCAAAATTTATTGCTCCCTGTTTTTTATCTTTTGTCCAGATAAGTATAGCACCACCTATGGCATTTGGACCAAAAAGTGCAGAAACATTCCCTTTATATATCACTATTTTGCTTATAAGATTTAATGGAAGTTTTAAGGCATTGATTTGAGATAAAGAAATTGGAATGCCATCTAAAAATATTGCAATTCTGGAGTTTGAAAAACCTCTAAGAATTAAAAATCCAATCTCAGAATCATCAACACCTTTAGCTATATAAAGAAAAGATTGAGTCTGCAAGAATTCTGTTAAACTAGAACTTAAGCTTTCTTCTAAATCCTGCTCATCATAAACTTCTACATCAATAGTAGTTTGTTGTTCAGATTGATCTGTAACATTAATGGTAATCTCTTGGGCTAAAGTCTGAAATGAAGATAAAAAAATAAATAATAATAAACTAAAAATAAAAAGAAATAATACTATAAAATAGTTTTTTTTACCCTTTTTAATATTAATTTTATTTTTCATAGTTTTTTATTTTTTTACTATATGTTTTTTTAATTAATCCCCTGTCTGAACAGTGACCATAGATTTTATAGAATAGATTACTTTTATTGTAACCCAGAATGTTCTATCGGGTCTTTTATCTTTAGGAAAAGTAAATAAAAGCTGACTTGCCTGCTTTATTGTATAATTGTCTAAAATCTTTGATCCCGAACTTTCTAACAATAAAACCTGAACAACTTTACCTTCAGTATCTATCTGCACCTTAATTTTAACTATTCCCTGAAGTCCTAGCTTTAAAGCATCTTTTGGATATTTAAATAATGAAGTATAATTTATTGAATAGGATAAAATATTTTCTGATGAAAATGGAGAATCATTACCTGATGAATTGCCCTCTTCATATTCGACATATTCTTTTGAAGATCCAATTAAATCAGAATTTTTATCAAAGTTTATATCATTTGATGAATTCTGATCAATTTCATTACTTCCATTGTTTTCACTTTTTTCATCAATAATTTCATCTTGATTTTCTTTTTGATTTTGAGATAAACTATTAGATTTATCAAATTGATTATCTTCTGTTCTTTCTTTAAATTCATTATTATGGTTTTGATCTGACTTAGTAATTAAATTTAGTAAATTATTAAATTTATTTTCTTTTAATCTTTTCTCGTTTTTTAATTTTAATGAACTTAAATCAGAAGAATCAGGATTATTTAAAAATATATTGCTTGCTAAATTAATTTCTATAGGTTTTATATCTATTTTTCTTGTTTCTATTATATTTTGTTGACCACTCGATAAAATACTTATTAAAAATATAATAACAAGATGAAGGGAAAAAGATAAGAAAAGTGCAATCATAATTGACGATGGCTTTTTCCTTATTTTATAAAAATTTTCGGAGAGAACTTTTATGAAAAAGCTTTTTAATATCTTATCTTTTTCCCTTTTCATAGATTTTTGATTTATTTATTAATAATTTTATTAATCTGATACCCTAAAAAGTAGATCGACAGGATATCCAGAAAATTCTTTTGGGTTTGTAAAGTTAATGCTACTAAATGAAGAAGATAATTTTGAAATAAATAAAGAACAAGGTGATCCCCAAGGAGAATCAACTATTGCAATATATTCTCCATCTTCAGTATTATTAACAGCTATTAAAGATAAATTTGTTTTTCCCAAAGTATTTGTATTTTTTTCAATTCCACTTGAAAAAGAGATAGAATTACCATTTATTGGAAGCCTGTAAACATATTTATTTGATATAAAATAAAGATAACCCGAATAAATAGAAGAAACAGCACCTATATACTCTCCTATTGGCAAACTATCTGAGCAAATTTTTGTAAAATTAATGGTTGAACCACTAATTTCGATCTTTATTCTTAAAAAACCCGAATCTTCGGTACCTGAAAAACCATAAGCTCCTGTAGAAAGTAAGTCACAATAAATCCCATCACTTTCTTGATGAACAACTGCCTGCTGAAAATTTTTCAATGGTTTTCCAATAAAATTAGAATCAAGTTCAAATTCTTTAACTTTTTGTAAATTATCTTTTCTAAGAATATAGATAATACTATTTAAGTAGCTA
Source organism: Exilispira sp. (assembly GCA_035385485.1). Taxonomy (GTDB): domain Bacteria; phylum Spirochaetota; class JAAYUW01; order JAAYUW01; family JAAYUW01; genus Exilispira. Next base: position 22,105 of record DAOOKC010000004.1, on the reverse strand, counting down.
TAGGTAGATAAATCATAATTTATATTTACAGTCATAAGATATTCAGAATTTAAATTTTCTATCGCCTGAATACCACCATTTGTTGAGTATAATGCTTCACTTTGAATGACAGTAGAATTTAAAAGATTTAACTTTAGAACCTTTGCACTAACATTTCCTGATATATACATATAGTTACCATCAATAAATCCATTATAAGGATTGGTACCTTCAGGAAGAGAATATCTTGTAATATAAACCATATTTTTTGTAAATTTTGTCACTGAATTATCGAGCGAATTGATGATATAAATATAGTTTTCATCAGCAGATAATATTATCTGTTGTGGGGCATAATTCTTATCTGCTTGAGGTCCAACTGGAATAGGTTTTTCATTAAATTGATTTGCCAATAAATCATAAGGGATAACAACATTTCCAGTTGAGTTTAAGATTAAAAGATAATCACGGAAATAACTTAATGAGCCATCAGTATTTAAAACACATGAAGAAAAAAGGATAAAGATAATTAAAAAGAGTGGTAACAGTAGCCTAAGATTTTTTGATTTCATAATTCCTCCAAATTGATTTTTGGAGGGGAGATGCTTGGTCAAGTTAAATGAAAAACTCGAACCAGAAGATAACCCTCCCCTAGCGGATATCTTCTAAAGATACAGGAAGGTCTCCTGGCTCAGGCAAACTCTTCAGCCTTCCCACCATTTTATGGCAGTGACATATTTTGAAGAGCACTCGCCTTTACAGTGCCTGGGTGCGCACAGGATTTTCACCTGTTTCCCTTTTATGCTTTCGCTCCTGTATCCTACAGCAAAAAAAGTTTATATTTTAAAATAAATTTTTCAATTTATTTTTGTTAATTTCGTTAATTTATTTTACTTTTTACATAATAATTTAAATTTACATTCTGATTATATAATAATTTATATTTACTATTTTTGGTGTTATTTTTATTTTTTTAATAAAAAATTAATTAAAATATAAAAACTCAGTTAAATAAGTTTTGAATAAAATAAATTGAAAAAATCTTTGAAACAAGTGAAACAAGAAAAATTGAAAAAACATTAAAAAATCTGATTTACAAGTTATTTTATTTCAATACTGTTGTTTTTGTCACTGGTAAAAAACCAATTATTTTTAAATCAATACCAAAATTTCTAATTAATAAAATTAAAATTTTTTCATTATTTTCGCTATGCAAAATATAGATTAAATCATCATCTAAATATACCAAAGGTAAAAATGATGATAGACTTGCAGCTTTTTCATATTCTATTTTTTCTATTTTATAGTTATTTTCAAAAAAATACTTAATCTCATCAATATTTAAAAGGACATCAATAGTTTCATCTGTAAAAAGATCGGCTGTTTTTAAGTTATATACTGGATATGATAAAGATTTTTTCTCTCTTGATTTAAAAAAATTCTGGATAAAATCTGGAGCTTTTTCTTTTGCCTGTTGAATTTTTAACTCGATCTGCTCATCTGTTAAAGATTTGGGTATTAGCGAAATCTCTTTTTGAACAAAATTTGGATCAAGGTATCTTGCAACAGATTTAAAGGCATCACCTTTTTCTTTATTGTTATGTTCATAATAATAAAGAGCGACTTTATAATATGCTTGAGCAAGAATTATTTTCTGATTTTGAGTTAAACTTGAAAATGGATTTGAAGATGAAACAAAGAAAAAAATAATCAGTAATGTCAAAATAATGAAAATTATTAAATTATTAAGTTTAAATTTATTTTTAGTTTTTATCATACTACCCCCAATTAATATTCATCTTTTTTTCTATGAACTTTAATTTGATTATAAAAGAAATTTGAGTTTTTTCAAATTCAATTTCATCATTACAATGGGAAATTATTTGAATTGGACAGTAGGCTAGAAAATCCTCATGAGTAAAATTTTTAAAATTTTTTGAATCAATATTCTCTTTGTAATATTTTAACTTTAAAAAATAATTTTCATCTATCATGGGTGATTCTATAATTATATTGGCACTAACCTTTCTAATATTATCGTTTTCATCCATCTTTATTTTTAATACATAATTTCCATGTGTCTTACTTGATAATGCAAAAAATAGTAAAGTAAAAATCACCTGTTCAATTCTCTTATAATCATGAGTAAAACTTGATTCAAAATCGTCTACCTCCAATTCAATTTTTGCATCAAAATATTTTTGTAAAAATAATATAATTTTTTGAATAATCTCAATTACCTGATGAAAATCAAATGCCTCATATTTACATGAAAAACTATTTGTGTTAATCCTTGTATAGTCAATTATATCAAGTATATTGTATAATAAAAATAATGAGTTTAACTCTATATTTTCAATGTCATCTAAAATTTCTTTTGATAAAGAATTACTCGCAAAGTTAATAATATACATAGTAAAACCAAGAATTGAATTTAATGGAGTTAAAAGTTGATGATAAATTTTGCTAAATATAAGATTGCGGGATTGTTCAATCTCAGTAATTGTATGAAGCTGTCTTAAAAGTTGTTGATTTTTTGTTTTCAATTCACTTTTATTTTGTATGACAATCTCTTCAAGGTTTTCTATATATGCTTTTTGCTCGCTTAAAAAGAAAAATGAAAAAATTAAAAATCCAAGTGCTTTTTGAAGTTTAGGTAAAATTAGTTTTTTTTCATAACTAATAGGTAGATTTTTATATGATGTATTTTTAAGAAATAATGTCATAATAGAAGAGAATTGATTTTCAAAAGAAATGTTGATGTCAAATTGATTAAATCCTTCATCTGAAGATTCATTTAATGTATAATGATATTCATATTTTATCTCATTTAGCATAAAATTAAGATTGAAATATCCCGCAAAGGCATCAAAATAGTTGGCCAATTTATTTAAAATGTATTGAAAAAAAGTATCTATTTTTTTATTTTGATTCTCTTCTTTTATTATTTGATGTAAAGTCCAATCATATAGTTCTTTTATTATTTCACTTTCTTGATACTCATTTTGATTTACATAAATATTAAAAGAAGAAAATAAAAAATTGTAAAGATCATCATATTTATTATTATCATTTTTGTATAGAAAAATAAGAGAATAATTGTTTTCTTCTTTTTTTATAATCTTATTAATCAATGAATTTGAGTTTGCATATTGCCAAAATTCATCTATTGTAAATTCTTTTTTGTCTATAATTGGAAAAGAAAAAATCTGAAAATAGTAGTTTTTTAAGTCATTAAAGTTTATGAAACAGGAAAAATGTTTTATATCTAAAGAATGTAAAAGAATTAAAAGATCATCTTTAAACTTTTCTTTATTTTGCATAATTAATATTAATTTAATAAAAATACTTACTATGTCAAATTTTTTATCCTTGAAAATTTTGATAAAATAGCAATACTTAATAAAACTATTAAGGACTAAATATGAAGGTAAATAATGTCAAATCTAAACTAGATTTAGATAAAAAAATAATAGATGAATCAAGAGAATATGCCAAAGAAATTGTCAACGAAGTTCAAAAATTTATTGATTTAAGATCTACAGCTTCAGTTGAAAGAGCAGTATTAAGGTTATTTGGAGTTGAGTGGTACAGTGAAGAACAACAATTGCCTTATGTAAATATAATAGTTGATAAACTAATAAATGATGGATTAATATCAAGAGGAGCAACTTATTATCTTATAAATGGCCTTATTAGAACAAATCTTCCTCTTAAAGAATTCTGTGATAATATAGTTAACGGAAAGCTTTCTTTTAAGTCTATAGAGCCTCTTGATTATGAAGTAATAAAACAAAAAGCCATTGATCTTGCATTAAAATCAACAGAAAAAATTGAACAGAACGTATTAAAACGAAATCAGATGATTGAAGAATATGGCGAAGGACAACCTCCGTATCTATATCTTATTGTCGCAACTGGAAATATATATGAAGATGTTGTCCAGGCACAAAATGCTGCAAGAAGTGGAGCAGATATTATTGCTGTTATAAGATCGACAGCCCAATCTCTTTTAGATTATGTTCCACATGGCGCCACTACTGAAGGCTTTGGAGGGACATATGCGACTCAAGAAAATTTCAGAATAATGAGAAAGGCTTTAGATGAAGTTTCAAAAGAAGTAGGAAAATATATTAGACTTGTAAATTACTGTTCAGGGCTTTGCATGCCCGAAATCGCAGCACTTGGCGCTATTGAAAGACTTGATGTTATGCTAAATGATTCGATGTATGGAATACTATTTAGAGATATAAATATGCAAAGGACATTTTTCGACCAATATTTTTCAAGGATGATAAACTCTTTTGCAGAAATAGTCATAAATACTGGAGAAGACAACTATCTTACCACGAGCGATGCATTTGAAAAAGCACATACAGTATTAGCATCTGAACTTATTAACGAACAATTTGCCCTTAAAGCTTACATGCCCGAAAGACTTATGGGTCTTGGACATGCATTTGAAATTGACCCTGATATTGAGAATCAATTTTTATATGAACTTGCTCAGGCTCAGATGATTAAAGAAATATTCCCTAACTCACCTTTGAAATATATGCCCCCAACAAAGTTTATGACAGGTAATATTTTTAAAGGACATGTTCAGGATGCTCTTTTTAATGCTGTTTCTGTAATGAGCGGACAGACAATACATCTTCTTGGTATGCTTACAGAAGCAATTCATACGCCTTTTATGATGGATAGACATCTATCTTTGGAAAATGCTAAAATGGTTTTTAAAACTATGAGAAATATGGCTGATGAAATTGAATTTAAAAAAGATGGCATAATTGCCAATAGGGCAAAAAAAGTATTAAATGATGCACATGATCTTTTAAAAGAGATTACAAAAAAAGGTCTTATGCAATCTATCTCTGAAGGTATTTTTGCTGATATAAAAAGAGCGATGGATGGAGGAAAAGGTTTTAGTGGAGTATTTATCAAAGATGATAAATATTTTAATCCATTTGAAAAAATTTTTATAGAAAAACTAAAAGTTAGAAACCCTCAGTTCTCTTAGCATTTTTATAATCTTTTTTAATTAAAAAGATATAAAGATTTAAATAAAAAAAATAAAAAATTATAAAAGAAATATAAATGATTAAGGAAGAATATTATAAATAATTAAGGAAAAATTTTTATAATTAATAAAGATTTATGATTAGTAAAAACTTATAATTAATAGCTTATAATTAATAAAAGTTTATAATTCATAAAGGGTAAGAATGATAAAAATAAGGGGAACAATATGAATAGAAAAGAAATAGATTTAAAAAAGGTAAAACCTTATGGAGATACTTTAGATGATGGAAAGATGCAATTTTCTTTTACTCTGCCCGTTCCTTATGGAGATGAAGCAAAAGAATGTGCTAAAAGATATCTTGAACTTCTTGGTTTTGAAAATGTCATGATTACACATATGGATAAAATGGGCATTGGATTTTCATTTTTTGTAGCATATGCCTGTGCAAATAAAACTATTGATTTTACAAGTATAGTTGTACCCAAAGCAACAAAAGAAGTATGGGATAAACATACCATAGTTGAAAAAATAGAAAAAGAAATTGGAAGAAAAATTGTTATTGTTGGAGCATGTATTGAATCTGATGCCCATACAGTTGGAATAGATGCTATTTTAAATATGAAAGGTATAGCAGGTCATAAAGGACTTGAATCCTATCATGGAATGGAAGTATACAACCTTGGTGCACAGGTTCCTTCAGAAGAGGTCATTGCATTTGCTAAAAAAGTCAATGCTGATGTTATTTTAATTTCACAGATTGTAACACAAAAAGATGTTCATATTGCGAATATGACAAAATTCATAGAACTTTTGGAAGCTGAAAAATTAAGAGATAAAATTTTAGCGGTAGCTGGTGGGCCAAGAATAACCCATGAGCTTGCACTTGAACTTGGATTTGATGCGGGATTTGGTGTGGGAACTTTTCCTGAGGATGTAGCAACTTTTATAGTTCAGAATTTACTTAAGAAAAAAGATGAAAAAAGAATATAACCTTTTACCAGGACCTTCTGGTTTTATTAAAGAATACGAAAAATATTTACTCAAAACCCCAATTTCCCAAAGAAGTAATGAGTTTTTATCAGTTTGGTTTTCTGTAAAAAATATTTTGAAACTTTTATTGGATAATCTTTATGGTGATGTTGCTATTTTAACCTGCTCATCTACAGGGGCAATGGAAGCATCAATCATTTCTTTAACTTCAAAAAATAGCAAAGTGCTTGTAATCTCAAGTGGAAAATTTGGAGATAGATTTTTTGATATTTGCAATTCTTATTCAATTACTGCTAATAAATTATCATTTTTAGAAAATAGAAAAGTGGATTATAATCTAATAGAAAGAGAACTTTCAAAAGGAAATTATACTCATATAACATTTCAAATATGTGAAACATCTAGTGGTATTTATTGTGATCCGTCAATTATTGGTAAAATGGGAGAAAGATTTGGTTGTATAACAATTGCTGATGCAGTTTCGGCTTTTACTTCAGATTATATCTATCAGGATCAATTTAATATTGATGCAATAATAATAGGTTCGCAAAAAGGCTTAAATTCACCATCTGGTTTATCTTTTATAAGTTTAAATAAGAAAGCAATGGAAATAATCAAAAATAATAATATTAGTTCATATTATTTCAATCTCAATAAATATTTTGATTCTCCACCTTTTACTCCTGCCATAAATACATTATTTTATATTGAACAAATAATTAAAGATATGAAAGAAAAAGGAATTAATAAGATTATTGAAAGAAATCAAAAAATTGCTGATATTATAAGAAAAAAATGTATTGACTTTGGAATAAATCTTTATCCATTAGAAAGTTCATATGGGGTATCTGTTTTTGAATATTCTGATGCTGAAAATTTTATCGATTTTTGTAAAAAAAAATTTTCTTTATATATAGGTCATGGTCAGGGTTCATTAAAAGGAAAAGTTTTTAGAATAGGTCATTTTGGTTTGACACCATACAAAAACTATGATATATTTTATTTAGCCTTAAAAAAATTTATAAAAAATAATCTTGCCAAGGTAGAAAATTGAGTAGCAGTAATTATATGATCGACGGAAGAGTATTAAACATTATTCTTCTTTCTTCTATTAATGTTATTAAGCAGATAAGTGGTATAAATTTAGTCAAAAAACATATTTTTACCACTAATAATAATCTATTAGTTAATAGCGATTTACTTCTTATTAAAATTACAGGTGATATTAGTGGCGACATTATAATAAAATTTGATGAAAAATTAAAAAATAATGTATTACCAAATTTTTTAAAAACTTTTACTACAGACGAAAATCCTATTGAAAATGATAGTGAAGAAGAACTAAAAAATTCAGCTTATAAAGAAATAGGAAATCTTATCTCTGCTAAAATATCTAATTTTCTCTTTGCCGATGGTAAGAAGGTAGAAATATCATCAGTACTTTTTTTACCTGAAAAAGATGAGATTTTTTATGAATCTATATTTGCTGTTGAAATGACAAGTGAAATGGGAGATCTTTCTATCTTTTTAGGGATTAATGAAATAAAATTTGAAAGATCTATTTCTTTTATCTTTTTTGGATTTTCTGAAGAATCTATAGAAGAAATAACTAATGAATTTATTCCTAAGGGTTTTGAAATATACTATGTAGAAAACCATAAAGACTTTATTGAACTTATAAAATCAAGAAAGTTTGATATTGCTGTAATAGATTTTTATGTAGTTAATCAAGATTTTAAAATCTTCTTAAAATCTTACTTTTCTGGTTTGGATTATAAAATAAATCTTGTTTTTGGAATTACAAAAATTGATGCTCTTAAATTTCAGGGGATTCCTGCAAGTTCTGAATACTACCAGCTTATTGGACTTTTTTTAAAAACATTTTCTACTAAAGAAATAGTTAATTATATTTATTCAATTCTTCGAAAAATTGGTATAAAACCCGATGATAGAAGAAAAGATATAAGAGTCAATATTTCCGATAATAGTAGATTCTTTGTTTCAGTGAACGATAAAGATCTTAAATTCACTGCTAAATTAAAAGACATCTCGCTTGGCGGATTTCGCGCTGAGTTTGACAATCCTGAAATAAAAGAAAAACTTCAAATTGGGAAAATATTAAATTCAGTGGATATGTTTTTAAAATATAATCGATTAAAGGTTAGTTGTAAAATTGTCAATATATCTGATAAATATTTTTCAGCTTCTTTTGTCAACCTTATCGACCAGGATAAAAACTTAATTTCAAATTCAATTTTCAAAATTCTTTGTAATAAATAAAGTATAATCTTGACTTTTTAAGATTTATGTTATATCCTCAATTTTATAAAAAGTAAAACACAAAAATGTTATTTGAAGAAAATTTAAATAATATTTTTTCAAGTATTGTTGAAATTTTCAAATAACTTTTATTTTTTATGGATTCAGCAGAAATTTAATTGAAGAAATCTGTACACAATTAATTCCTAAAAATATCGAAATCTATAATATATCTGATGAAAAAAGCTTCATTGAAATAATTAACGTAAAAAAAACTGATTTAATAATTATTGATTATTGTATGGTTAGAAGATCGTTAGAATATTTTTTGGATTATTTTTTCTATAAAATAAATAGCAAGTTAAATTTAGTTTTTGGAATTTCAAAATCAGATATTCAAGCATTTAAAACAGTTAACCTTTCTTATAATAACTATAAAATTATAGGAATATTTTTAAGATCTTTTTCATCCTCCCAAATTGTTGAATATTTATTAACATCGTTAAAAAAAGCTAATATTAATTTAGAAGAAAGAAGAAAAACCATTAGAATTAATATTAAAGAAACTAATAGATGTTTTGCTTTTATAGTTGAAAAAGGCAATGGTATAAGTTGTAAAATTCTTGATATTTCTTTAGGTGGTTTTAGATGTCAACTTGATGATATTTCATTATTGCAATATTTTACGAATGGCAAAGATTTAAAATTGATTCATATCTATATTAAATCTTATCATATGATAGTATCAGGTAAAGTAGTATATACAGTTGGATCGCAATTGGCAATAGAATTTACTTATATTTCAGATAAAGATAAAGACAATCTTTCAATCTGTCTTTTTAATCTTCTTTCTGAAAATAATGAATTTCTTTTATGAAATTTTGATATCTCTTTTTACTTTTTCAATATTGATAATCTTTATCAAAATAAAATGAATTAAATAAATAAAAAACAAAAGAAAAAAGCCCAATGATTTATTTAATTTAAGCTCAATAAAAAAAATTTTAAATTTTGAAATATATAATAAAAAGATTGATAACAGATCAAAAAATCCGCTTGCAATATTACTGAAGATATAAAATGGATTGAAGATCAAAGATGGAATTGCAAAATAGATGGCAAAAGAGAATAATGGTATTGCAATAAGATTTATTAAAGGTGTAATAAGATTAATCTTACCAAAAAAAGCTAAAATTAAAGGAAACTGAAAGATAAATATATCCAGACTTCCTATAAAAGGTATGAGTATAAGTTTTTTTATATAATTTTTTTCTTTTTGCATTGTTAGCCAAACAAATAATATTGATGTAGCAAGTAATGCTGCTATTGCTGAAATTGAAAGAAGAAAACTTATTGAAAGTATATTTTGCGGTTCAGACACAAATACTAATAATGTCAATAGAGCAATGATATTTTCAAAAGCTGGTTTTATATTAAATTTTTTGATTATAATAGCCAATATAAGAGAATAAAATGCCCGTAAAAATGAAACTTGCCAGCCTGCAAAAGCAAGATATATAAATGAAAATAAAATTAATATTAATGAATTTGATGTAAAAATACCTACAATTAAGAGCAAAATACTTAAATGTTGTCCAGAAAGAGCAAAAAGATGAGATGTACCAGTATTCTGAAAGATTTCAATAAGAGGTTGAAAAACAAATTGCCTGCTTCCTGTTAATATTGCATAGATACTCCCTAAATTCCACCTATTATAATATTTTAATAATTTATTAAAAATAATTTTCCTTATTTGAACTCTGATCTTTGCTAATAAGCTACCTTCTTTGACTTTGGATATGGCGTCAATTCTTGAAAGTGAAATTGACATCTTACTTTCTAAAAAATTAATATTTGAATATTTTTTAAGTTTCTCTGTAGAAAACAAAAAAATGGTTCCAGATGGAATAGATGAAATATTGTCTGAATAAAAATAAACAGAAATCTTTGTTTTTTCTATTTTCTTTAAATCTGTGAAACCTATAATATAAGCTTTCACTCTTGTATATTTTTCATAATCTTGAAAAAAATCTGTCGTCTGAAGATAAAAATAGGGATATTTTGAAATATATCTACTTAAAATAGAATAATCATAAGATAAATCACCGATTGAAAATCTATATAAAATAGCGAAAAATAATATTAAAAATAAAAAAATTAATAATATAAAAAATTTACTTTTATCAGTCTGAATTAAAAAATATGATAGTAAAATCAGTATTACCAAAAATAAAAACAAGATACTGAAGATTAAATAAAATTGTTTTAAGCTATAGATATAACTTAAAAATACCTCACCTAAATAAGCACCTATTAATATCAATGGCGTTGTTAATAAAAAAATAATTGAAAGAAGATCAAATTTTTTATCAATATTTAACAACCTTATTAATCTGGTCATTCATTTCATCTATTGATTTTAATATTGCAGTTTCAAAACTTAAATCTTTATATTTATCCTTATATGAATATAATATAGATCTTGATGCGTTTACGATAAAACCGATATTTTCATTCACAATTTGACTTAAAGAATCTATAGTTCCACCTTGTGTCCCATAACCTGGTATTAAAAAGAATAATTTATTAAATTCTTCTTTTAAAATTTTCAACTCCTGAGGCATAGTAGCTCCGACTACTAATCCAACAGGTAAATAGCCAAATTCAGTCTTATAATCTTTAAAGTAATCTTCAACACTTTTCGCTACATGCCAGTATAGTGGCTTTCCATCTATAAGTTTATCCTGAAAATCTTTTGATGACGGATTTGATGTTTTTGCAAGGACAAATGCGCCTTTTTCATTGGTATCAATAACCTTTTTGATGGATTTATAAGTATCAGATCCAAGATATGGATTTATTGTCAAAAAATCAGCATCAAAAGCAGAAAACTCTTCTTCTTCGATTTTAACACTACCTAAAAAACCATCAGCATAACCTTCCATAGAAGAATCGATATCATTTGACTTTGCATCAATAATAACTAAAAGACCTAGTTCCTTTGCATATTGGACTGTATTTTTAAAAGTTAAAAGACCTTCTATTCCTAATCTTACATATAAAGAAAATTGTGGCTTAACAACTGCTACCTTATCTTTGCATATTTCAAGAACCTTTTTATTAAATTGTAAAACAGCATATGAATACGCACTAATAGTCTTGCCAAAATAAAACTCTCCTTCTTCAATAAATTTTGAAGGTATCTTATCAATAAATGGATCCAATCCAAGACAGATCGCACTTTTTTTCTTTTTCATTTCAGATATAAGTCTATCAATCGAAAACATCTTACCACCTTTTTATTTTGAAAATAATATTAATTTATCTTAAAATTATTTCAACACAAATTTTAGATTATAAAAAAGTCATAATTTCTATTATAATAACCCTTCACTATTAAAAGAGAAGAATGTATTTGCTATTATTATATGATCCAGTAAATTAATTCCAAAATCCTTGGCATAATTTGAAATTTTTTTTGTAAAAGCTATATCTTCAGATGAAGGTGATGGGTCTCCACTTGGATGATTATGTACCAGGATAATCTTGGTGGCATCAAATTTCAAAGCATAACAAAAAATCATCTTAATATTTACATAAGCATAATCAGTAGTACCATAAGAAATAATCGAAGTGGAAAGAATTGTATTATGAGTGTTAAGATAGATAGCTATAAAAGTTTCTCTATCTGGCGCACAAAAATTTCTTACATACTTTACAACATCTTCAGCAGATGAAACTGTTGCAGGCCATCTTAACTTAAAATCTAAAAAATACTGTATAATTTTAATAATAGATATGATTTTCTTTTTAACTGTAATATCAAAATTTAAATCCCAGAGCAAATTTCTTGTATATACAGATTTATATATAAATTCTATCAGTTTATCAATCATATCTTTCTGAATATCAATTAAATCTTTCAAGCTATTTTCTAAGATTTTACTAGTTTTTTCATCTACTTCTTGTTTAACATGAGTTTTTTCAGTTTTGATAAGAGTTTTTTCATTTATACTCATAAATAAACCCTTAAAATTATTTCTACAAATATAAATAGTAATTTTTTTTCTAAAAATTACATAATTTTTATATATTTTCTTGAAGATTATATAAAATGATTTAATTTATTAATTAGTATGAGTAATGAAAGAAATAAAATAATTTCTGAATTTGATATTAGCACTGATCTTGGAGATATTATTGCCAAGAAAAGTAATTTAATTTCATCGCTTTATTCTTTTGCAAAAAAATTTGAAAATTTTACCTATTCCAATATTTATAATGATACAATCAACCTGACAGTTGAACATATTAAGAAAATATATGAGTTTGATGAAGGTAAGTTTATTAATTATGACAAAGAAAAAGAAGAATTTTATATACAGGGAAAGGAAATTGCCTATAAAGTATACGATATTATACCTTTTTATCAGGACGAAATGCTTGATTTTGCAAAAAAATCATTAACCATAACATTTAAGTTATTTAATGAAAAAACTAAGGGAAAGATAAGCTCAAAACCAGTTTCTACATTAATATATATCCCAATATCATATCAGAAAGAACTTTTTGGACTTTTATATTTTGAATCTGAAAAACATCTTGATATAAACTCCGATGATATTTCTATTCTTTCTATTATAGCATCTCAGATGGCTTTTGCACTCAAAAATGCCCAGCTTCTGGAAAAAATTGAGACAAATTTTGTTGAAACAATAAATTCTTTAGTCTATGCGATAGAAATTAAAGATACATATACAAAAGGTCATTCTTCAAGAGTTGCTTTTTATACTGTAAATTTTGCTTTCTTTATCAATTTGCCTAACTATCAAATAAAATCCCTGGAAATATCCGCTTTACTTCATGATATTGGTAAGATTGGAATACCATATGAACTTTTAAATAAGAAAGAAAGTTTATCTACTGTGGATATAAACTTCATAAGAAAACATCCAGAAATGGGGGAACATATACTTGAGCCATTGGAGTTTTTATCGAAAGAAAAGAAAATTATAAGGCATCACCATGAAAGATGGGATGGTTATGGTTATCCCGATAAATTAAAAGGGGAAGAAATACCTTTTGAAAGTAGAATACTCTCATTAACAGATTCTCTTGATGCTATGGCCACAGATAGACCTTATAGAAAGGCTCTTGATTTTAGAAATATTATTCTGGAATTTAAAAAATGTAAAGGAACTCAATTTGATCCACAACTTACTGCATTATTTATAGATTTTCTTGAAAAAAATCAACATATAATAAGGAGATAATAAGATGAGAATTAAAAATACACTTGAAGATTTAGTATATAATCTAACAGAGAGCATTATTTCTACATATAAAGACGAAATTCCAAAAACTTTAAAATTTAAACTTGATGTTGTTTGTTATGTATTAAATAGAATTTTACCAGAATATATAATATCATATCGTGGATTGATATATGAAGAGTTAGAACTTAAATCTGATTCTCAAAAATTTACAGATATAATCAGCCTTATATATGATGCAATAAGAACCATAAAAAATCGAAGAAAAGATGATTTTGATGATAATATTTCTGAAGAAATAGAATGGGGTTATACCTCAATCGAAACAAATGATTATTATTTCAATTTCCCTCAAATAATTGGTCAGGTTTTAAGTTCTTCAAATTTTGAACCTATCGATCAAGCTGAAGTTTTGCTTGTAGATGAATATAATAAAAAGATTGATATGGCAAACCCATTATGGAAAAATCCAGTTCAAACTTATATAAAAACAAATGGAATTTTTACCTTCTGGCCTAAATCTATAAAATTAGAAAATAACAATGCTCCTGCTGAAAAAAACTTTAGGATGAAAATTATTGTTACAAAAAAAGAATACTTAAAAGAAGAAAAATTTTTTAGCTTTAATTTAAAGCCAGAAAAAGTAATAGTAAATCAGATTAGAAGAGGTGATATTATAAATCTTGATCCAGTTTATCTAGTAAAATAATTTTAATAATTATGATTTTAATAAATTATATTTATTGGCTTATATTAAAACTTTAATTGCACTATTTTTTTATAAAAAAATAATATTTCCTTCTTCTTATTTTTTTATTTTGAATATTTTTGATTTTTTTAGTTTAAAAAATAAAAAAGTGTGGAGGAAATTATGTTGGACGGAGTTTTTCATCTTGGTCATGCATCGATAAAAATTCAAAAAAAATTAATTATTTATGTTGATCCATTCAATATTAAAGATTCTGCTAATGATGCAGATTTAATATTCTGCACTCATTCACATTATGACCATCTTTCAATTCAGGATATAAGAAAAATTTCAAAAACAAGCACTACTATCATTGTTCCAAAGGAATCTGAAGATAAGGTAAAAGAACTTGGATTAAAAGTAATTACCGTAGAACCAGATCATCAATATACAGCTTCTTCTATTTCCTTTACTACGACTTATGCATATAACATAGGGAAACAATTCCATCCGAAAGAGAAAAAATGGGTTGGTTATATTATTAATGTTGATAATATAAAATATTATATTGCAGGAGATACAGATTCAGTGCCAGAAATTCAGAATCTTAATGTAGATGTCGCCTTTCTCCCTGTAGGTGGCACTTACACTATGAACTGGAAAGAAGCAGCAATGCTTGCAAACAAGCTAAAACCGAAATATGCCATCCCAATACATTTTGGAGATGTTGTAGGAAGCATAAGTGATGCGAAATCTTTTGTAGAGCAGATACAGATGCCAAGCGAAGGGAAAATATTACGATAATTAAAAATAATTAAAATAATTAGAATAATTAAAATAACAAGATTATACAGTTTAATCAAATTTTTTAAAAAATGATTCAATATGTTTTATATTCAATATGTTTTATGATCATCTGATAAACAATATAATATACAAGTTAATATACAAGTTAATATACAATCTCATAGACAATACAAAATTTTTATAACTTTTATTTTACATTTTTAATTGGCTTATAAGCTAATAACAATCCAAGTGCGACACTTAGTAATGCTGCAAAAAGCACCTGATATGATTGATTAAGTAAAAATGTTATTGTATGAGCTGGAATCCAGAAAAAAGGGATTGTTTTACAAAGTACAAAACCACCAAAACTTTTCCAATCAATATCTTTTAGTAGTTCTGTGAAAACAAATCTGGTTTTGAAAATTCCACCAAAAGTTCCACCAGCTTTGGCTATATATAGATCTGTTATTTTATGAGCTGCCATCATTACAGGAGCAAAAATCAGGTTCATCGTTAAACTTATACTAAATGATGCCAATATTTTTAATAAAGAAAGTCCTTTTGTTGCAAGAATATTTGAAGGAAAATTTCTGTTTATTGATATTAAAAGCGCTATAGCACCATTTGAAAATATTACGAAAGCTGCTTTTATGAAAATACCTAAAATACCCCAGACAAGCATCTTTGGTAATATCCCAAAACTTTTATCAGGATATCTTTTATTACTTATTCTAAATGAAGCTATCTCTCCATAGGTTGCAAGAATGGCAAACTTAATAAAGCTCATTATATAAGGATGAGCACTGTTAAAACTCTTATAAAAAGTGAAAAGAAAAGGAATAAATCCAAAAATAATAAAAATTATTGGAATAAATAAAATAAGAAGAATATCTTTAACCAAATTTTTTTTCATTATCTCCCCTTTTTCAATTTTTTTATTATATAAAAATTTTTTATTATATAAATTTTTTATTATATAAAAAACAATGCACTTGCACCAGCTATAGTAATAATAGTTCCTATAACCATTCTAATAGTTACTTTTTCTTTATATATTATTGCAGAAAGAGGTATTAAAAGTATTGGGGAAATAGAAGTAATTGTCGTTGCTATACCTATCTGAGTTTTAGATATTGCATAAAGTGCAAGCATAACGCCTAAAACTGGTCCTAATATAGCCCCTATAAATATATAAAAAGAACCTTTTAAGTTTTTAAGTTTTATAAAATCGTTTATAAATTGCTTTTGAAAAATCGCAATTAATGATATAAAAAACAATCCAGAACTAACTCTTATCATATTGCCAGCAATTACAGAAAGATTTGCTGATAAACCGATCTTAGAAAGAAGCATGCCTGTCGCCTGACATAAAGACCCAATAAAAGCTAATATTACACCCAAAGGTCTTTTTTTCTTATCAAAATTTTCATTTTCATGTTTTTCAGAAACCACAAACATAACAGATGAAATTGTAATTATAATAGCTAAAATATGTAAAGGTTTTAATGTTTCTTTTAAAAATATAAAGGATAAAACTGCTCCAATTATTGGGTTTGTCGCCATAATAGTCATAGAAAGTCTTGGTCCTAAAAGGACAAGTGATTCGAATAATGCGGCATCCCCTATGGCAAAACCAACAAGACCCGACAAAGATAAAAATATTAAAGACTTGGTGGGAGCGTAAACTGGAAAAAAGTATTTGAAACTTATTAGGTTTATAAATCCCATAGCTAAAAATGCAACCCAGAGTCTTATATGATTTACTGTCTTAGAACCTACAATTCTACCTGCTATCGAAAATGATAAAGAGTTAAAAGTCCAACATATGGCTGTAATAAGTGCAGCAACTTCACCTTTCATCTTATTTCCTGATCTATATTTTTTTAATTTATATAGTTTTTAATTTTATTTTTTATTTTTTTCTTAAATATTTTTTCAAATATTATTATCCAAAAACTTTTGATAATATATTTAATTTTTCATTATTCTTTCAAATTTAAATTTAATTTTAAAAAATTGTTTATTTTTAAGTTTATTGAAATTATCTTTCAAATAACTTTTATTAAAAATCATTTAATATGAATTAATTTAATATAAATATTGAATTTAATATGAATAAGATATTAAAACAAAGAAACATCCCCTTTTCAAAATTACTAGTTTGATTTAGTTAGTAAAGAAAAATCTAAAAAGAAAATTTTGACTTTTTATATATTTTAATTTTTAATTGTTATAAGGATGACTTATTGATAAATATTAATAATCATATGAGAGTATAATATGAAAAAACAAAAACCTTCAATTATAAAATTTAAGTTTAGTTATTTTTATTTTTTTATAATTGTTTTTATCTTTTTTACTATTTTTAACTCTTGCACAAATGAAAAAATTAAATTGGAAAAAAAATCTTTTGATTTAAATTATTTACCTATTTTTATAAGCCCGCAGCAAGATTACACAAAAAAAAATGATATAATCGGAGTAAGCATTAGCTTTATAAAAGATGAAGAAAATGAAAAGATAATCGAATATACAATATTATTTAAAGATGAAGATCACCCAAATCGTTTTATTAACTTCATTTATGATCTTTTTAGATCATTTAAGTATAAAAGAATCATTGATACCGAATCTTTTTTCATTGATTATATAAAAACACCTGATGGATATTGGAAAGTAAATTATGTTGATTTTCCAGATGACTATGGTGCAGATCAGGTTTATTTAGAAAAAAATGTTAAGCATTTTTCATTAAAAATAGATGGAAATTCATTTGAAAAAAAGGATAATAGAGTCGTTATATATATTAATACATGGAACCATATGTTTTCAAATAAAGATACAAATATCAACTTAGAAAAAGTTGTTATAGATAATTATGAAACATATTCTGGAAATAGAATTGAAGTAGAAAAACAATTTAATAAAAACTATAAAGACAAAAAGAAAGAATGATTTAAAGGAACAAAATTCAAATTTTATCTTTTATATAAATATTATAAATTTTTATTAAAAAGCATATTTGAAAAATTAGATATTGATAAATTAAATATTAACAAATTACGCTGGAGTAAAAATGAAAATAGTAGTTATTGGAACAGGAATCATTGGCTCATTAATTTCAAGAGAACTTACAAAATATGATTGTGATGTCATTGTCATAGAAAAAGAAAAGGATGCAGGACTTGGAGTTTCAAAGGCGAATTCTGCAATAGTTCATGCGGGATATGATGATGAACCAGATACTATTAGAGCAAAATACTGTAGCAAAGGTAATTTTTTATATACTAAGATAGCTGAAGAATTAGACATTGAAGTCAAAAGAATAGGGTCTCATGTAGTCGCTTTTAATAATGAAGAAAGAAATACTTTAAATAGGTTATATAAACAGGGGATTGAGAATAATGTACCTGGTTTAAGGATACTTGAAAAAGATGAACTTTTATCTATGGAACCGAACTTAAACCCCGATGTCATAGCCTCATTATATGCACCCACTGCTGCTATAACCGAACCATGGCAGGTTTGCATTGCTGCAATTGAAAATGCCTATTTAAATGGTGCTAAAATTAATTTCCAGGAAGAAGTTATTGCTATCAAGACCAAAGATTCAAAAATAAAAAAAGTAATAACCAATAAACATGAATATGAGGCAGATATTGTCATTAATGCAGCCGGACTTTATGCAGATAAAATTGCAACTATGGCAGGTGATAGAGCCATTCCTATTTTCCCAAGAATTGGAGAATATATCCTTTTAAATAAATTTACCGCCCATGATTTGGTCAACAGTATAATTTTCCCAACCCCATCCAAGATGGGAAAAGGAATTTTGGTTCTTCCTACAGTTGATAAAGGGATATTACTGGGACCGACTTCTACTGATTTACATTATAAATTGAAAGATTTAAGAGCTACATCAAAGGAAGGATTAGACAAGATTGTTCAAAATGCAAAACATCTTGTTCCTTCCATTGATATTAGAGAAACAGTTAAAATTTTTGCTGGAAGTAGACCCGAAACACCAAATAAAGATTTCTGGATAGGTCCAAGTAGAAATATCTATGGGCTTTTTCATGTAGCTGGGATGCGTTCTCCTGGTCTAACTTCTGCCCCGGCAATAGCCATTGATGTTGTTGATCAGTTAATTAAAAGTTATGATTTAAACTTGAAGAAGAAAACCGATTTTAATCCTATAAGAAAAAGAATTCCGCATTATGTTGGAGAATTAAGCTTAAATGAATATGATGAAATAATAAAAAAGGATCCTCTTGCAGGTAAGATAGTTTGTGTATGCAATAAAGTTACTGAAAGAGAAATCGTTGAGGCAATCAAAAGAGGAGCTAGAACAATTGACAGTGTTAAATTTAGAACTCGAGCAAGTTTCGGTGAATGTCAGGGTGGATTCTGTACAAATAAAATTCTTGAAATATTGTCAAGAGAAACTGGAATTCCAGTTGATTCTATAGTTTATAATTCAGATAATTCATATATAGTAAAAGGAAAGGTTAGAAAATGAATAAGATTTCATGCGATTTACTTATAATTGGTGGTGGAGCTTCTGGACTTGGCGCTGCGTTGAAAGCAGCGAAAGAAGGAGTGAATGTTATTTTGGTTGAAAGGTTAAATATTGCAGGCGGAATATTAAATCAATGTATTCATAATGGTTTTGGGCTTCATTATTTCAAAAAAGAACTAACTGGACCCGAATATGCTGCAAATCTTATAAACCTCACAAAAGATTTGCCAATAAAATTTTTATTTGAACATTTTCTATTGTCTATCGATAAAAAATCTAAAACTGTTTATTTTGCAAGTGAAAATGGTATTGTTGAAATAAAATGTGAAGCACTTGTTTATAGTGCAGGAGCCAGAGAAAGACCTTTTGGTTCTCTTTTAATTCCTGGTGATAGAGTTTCAGGAATTTATACTGCAGGTGTAGCACAAAAATTTATAAATATTGAAAATAGAATTATAGGGAAAAGAGCAATAATTTTAGGTTCAGGAGATATTGGACTTATAATGGCTAGAAGATTGACTTTAGAAGGAGTTGAAGTTGTAGCTGTCTGCGAAAGGATGCCTTATCCAGGAGGACTTTCTAGAAATATCAATCAATGCCTTAAAGATTTTGGGATACCACTTCTTCTTTCAACCACAGTAACTGAAGTTAGAGGTGAAGGAAGATTGTCTGAAGTTATAACATCTGAACTTGATGAAAATTATAATATCATTGAAGGTTCTCAAAGATCTTGGAGCGTTGACACACTGGTATTATCAGTTGGTCTTGTTCCTTCAACCACTCCAATGATGGGCTATGTTGATATAGACTTACGAACAAGAGGTATAATAGTTGATTCCACTATGAATACATCTGTTCCGTGGATTTTTTCTTCTGGAAATTGTGTAATTATATATGATCTTGTCGACTATGTTACGAAGGAAGGTGAAATTGCGGGCACTTATGCAGTAGAATATATTAAACAAAAAAAAGAAAAAAAGAAAATTCCAATCAAAAAAGGCATTGGTGTAGGTATTATTAATTGCAATGCATGGGTAGAACAAACTGATTTAAATTTATATCTTAGATCAATAAAACCAATTGAAAAAGGTAGACTTATAGTTAAAAGTGGAAACTCAATTATATTTGAAGGTAAAGAACAGGCTTTTATACCAAGTGAAATGGTTCATAAAACTATAAAAGCAGAACAGATAGAAAAACTTGGAAATATCGATAACATAGTTGTAGAAATAGTTTAAATATGAATTATTATTTAAAAATACTTGATTGAAATAATATTAAAAAAATGGGGAATAATTTATTATGAAAGATGTTGAAATGATTTGTATTCAATGTCCACTTGGCTGTAAAATAAAAGTTAAACTTGACGATGATAATAAAGTTTTGGATATCTCTGGTTTTACCTGTAAAAGTGGTAAAGAATATGCAATGCAGGAAGTGACAGACCCTCATAGAATAATTACGACAAGCATAAAGGTGATAGATGGCAAAAGTGAATTGGTTTCTGTTAAGACAAGCAAACCTGTTCCAAAAAGATTAATTTTTGCCATAATGGATATAATTAAAAATTCATCAATTCATGCTCCTGTCGAAATTAATCAAATTATTATTTCTAATGTAGCAAATAGTGGTGCAGATATTATTGCAACAAAGGCTGTGGATAAAATTTAATTTTATATTTTATTTTGTTATTTAAAGAACTTAATACAATTAGACGAAATTATTAAAAATTATTTTAATAAAATTTTATTTCAATCAGAAATTTATTTAAATAAGGAAAATATCATGGAACAGAATAATAATCAAGTTATAGAATTTACAGGTAAGGGTGGTAGTCTTTTCTGGCTTACAATATGGACTGGTTTTTTAACACTTATTACATTTGGATTTTATCTTCCATGGGCAATATGCCAGAGAGCAAGATGGGCTGCAAGAAATACATTTATAAATGGTAAACAGATGAAATTTACAGGTAAAGGTGGTCAAATAGCGGGAATTGTCTATATTTCAATACTTTTATCTATTTTAACTCTTGGCATTTTTTCTTATTGGGCTTATTGCACTATAAAAAAATGGATTTATTTAAATTACGAAGTATCTGAAGAAGCAAACCCCAAAAGAACTATAGACCTTTTCTAATATTAGATTTTATTTTATTGATAAATAAAAAAAATACAAATTAATATTAAAGATTATTTTTATTAATAAATTAAAAGACTAAAAATTGCAAAGTTTTTATTTAATACAATTTAAAATTATAATCCAAACTTAAAGTTAAAAATGAAATTTTTAAGCATTTTAACTTCAATTTCAATATTACTTGTCTTTCTTTTTCAACCTATAATCTTAAAAAATGATGGTTATTTCGAGCTTATTTATTTTATACAAAGTAAAACTATTTACTCTACTATTACACTTTTAATTTTATTTTTAACTTTTTTATTTTTCTTCTTTTTTATTAGAATTAATAAAAATATTTTATTTTTATTTTCAATATTCTTAAATACAATTATTACATTTATTTTATTTCTGATATCATTGAAATTACCTTTTTTAAACTTAAAATTTAATGATCTTTTAGTAAA
>DAOOKC010000003.1:40837-41239 GCA_035385485.1 Exilispira sp. | reverse complement strand
AAAATTACAGCAGAAATTCAACAATATATTAATGAAGAAGTTTCTAAAAAAGAAGGTGAAAAAGAGAGAAAGCTTATCAATGCCCTCAATGATATAAGTTTTACTATTAAAAAAGGAGAAAAAGTCGGTATTGTTGGAAGAACAGGTTGCGGTAAAACTACTATAGCCTCACTACTTTTAAAATTTTACGATGGTTATGAAGGATCTATCAAGGTTGACGATATAGAGCTTTCAAAAATATCTTATGAAGATATTAGAACAATTATCGGAGCTGTATTTCAGGATACCTTCCTTTTCCCTGACACCATTTTTAATAATATCGTTTTAGATAGTCATGTTTCAAAAGAAAAGGTTGAGAAGGCAATTGATGAACTTGGAATCAGATCTATTTTTGATAACTTT
>DAOOKC010000003.1:0-40827 GCA_035385485.1 Exilispira sp. | reverse complement strand
ATGGACTTGATACAGTTATTAAAGAAGATGGGACAAATATTTCATCAGGAGAAAAACAATTGATTGCACTTCTAAGAGTCTACATAAAAAATCCCGATATATTTCTTCTGGACGAAGCCACATCTTCTGTTGATAATATAACTGAAAATCTTATATACAGAGCACTTGAACAAATCTTAAAAAATAGAACCGCTATAATTATAGCTCATAGACTTTCTACAATAGAATTTTGCGATAGAATTCTCTGTTTTCACAAAGGCTATCTTGCGGAAGCTGGAACAAAACAGCAGCTTCTGGAAAAGGGTTGGTATTTTGCAAAACTATATAAAAGTTATAAAGAAGGAAAAGTTGATGAGATTGTTTCAGCTTAAAATATTTATGATATTTAAAAAGTCTATAAAAAAATCTGAAAGTCTAATATTTATTTTAATAAATAAAAAGGGTTGAATTATGGAAATAGCAAAGAAAACAAATCATAAATTTAGCTTAGTTCAAAGATTACAATATATTTTTACAATCTGGAGTGAGCATAAAACAAGAATATTACTACTTGTATTTTTATCTTTAATAAATACTGCTGCAAGTACCGTCTATCCTCTTTTATTAAGGTATGTTATAGATAATCTGGGCAAAGCAGGATCTGTTAATTCTATTTATACAGCAATATCTCTTATTATTTCAAGCGCAATTGTTGCAGCGACATTTTATTCTATGCTTCAAATGAATAGAGTATATACAAATATGTCTTTTACCTGGAAAATAACCTTATCTATATTAAATCATATATTAAAGCAACAAAGAGATTTTTTCCATTCATTTTCCCATGGTGAACTTTTGACAAGACTTACTGATGATGTTGAAAAAATTTCATGGCAACTTTGTTCAGGTATATTTAGATTTTTTGATGCATTATCGATCATTTCTTTTTCTTTGTTTTTTATGTTTGGTTTTTCATGGAATCTTACTTTATTTGTCATTTTGCCAATTGCTGTAATAATGGTAATCATGGTTTTATTCGATGAAACATGGGAAAAATTATTTGAAACTTTACAGGAAAAGATTTCAACAGTAAATAATACTATTGAAAAAACATTTGCTTCTATAAAGGTCATCAAAAGTAATAAGATGGAGGATTTTGCTAAAAAAGAATTTAATCAGATAATGAGAAAAAGAAAGTTTTCTGAGATGAAACTTTCTTTTTTTCATGGACTTTGGCATTCTCTGGATTTAATAATAAATTATAGTGCTTTACTTCTTATTCTTTTAATTGGTGGAAAGCAGGTTATAGAGAATAAATTAACTTTAGGTACATTTATAGCTTTTTTGCAATATTTTTATCTTATGTTTGATTATCTTTATTCATTCGCATACTTTTTTGTAGAAATGAAAAGAACTTTAGTTTCAATTGGAAGGCATTGCGAATTATTCTTTTTTCAGAATAATAAGTTCGATGATGAAAATAAGTTCAATTTAAAGCCTTTTTTTGATAATTCATTAAGGTACGATGAAATCAAAGAAAATGGTCAAATCATTATAGATGAAATTTATAAAATTGAATTTGTTAATATTGGATTGCAAATTAAAAACAAAAGAATTCTTGACAGTATTTCATTTAATGCAAATAAAGGACAAATTATTGGTATAACTGGTGAAATTGGTTCAGGTAAATCTATCTGTATGAATATTTTAGCAGGACTTGAAAAACCAACAGAAGGGAAGATATATATAAATGATATTCCTTTTGAAAAACTTGATTTAAACAGTTATCAAAATCAGATTGGCTTTGTTTTTCAAGAACCACAACTCTTTTCTGTATCAATTAAAGAAAATATAGTTTTACCTCAAGAAAATGAATCTGATATGCTTTATAAAAAATATTTAGAAAGAAAGTTCTTAGGCTCTTATAAACCATTAAAACCTGTATCAGAAAAAATAGAATTTAGTTTTGATTATGATAAAGATCTTTTTTCTCATGCAATTACAATTGCAAACTTAAATGAAGATATTAAATCTTTTGCAAAAGGGATAGATACTGAAGTTGGACCAAGAGGATATACCCTTTCTGGAGGGCAAAGGGAAAGAATAACAATAGCAAGAGCAGTATATAAAAATCCATCTTTATTTATTTTCGATGATTCAACAAGATCTTTGGATTATGAAACCGAGCAAAAGGTTTTAAATGCTATTAGAAAAAATAATAAGAATGCCATTATTATCATTATAACTCAAAGAATAAGATCAATAATTTTTACAGATGAAATATATCTTTTTAAAAATGGTAGAATAGTTGCCAAAGGTAAACATGAAGATTTATTACAAAAATCATCTGAATATAGGGATCTTTATGAGAAAGAGATGGTAACAGAATAAAATAATATGTCTTTTACAATTTTAGTGCTTAATTTAATTTTATTTGATTTTTCATAATATTTCTTTAATATATTAGTTAGTTTTATTAAATTAATAGATTAGGTTTCGTATCGTAATAACTAAATTTTTGCTACTAAGGAAATATTTATGAGAAAAATTTTAATAACAGATGTAACATTAAGAGATGCTCACCAATCTTTAATCGCAACAAGACTAAAGACCGGGGATATGTTACCAATAGCTCCAGTTATGGATTCTGTCGGTTTTTTCTCAATGGAAGTTTGGGGGGGAGCAACTTTTGATACAGCTATTCGTTTTTTAAATGAAGATCCATGGCAAAGACTAAGACAATTAAAAGCTGCTTTACCCAATACTCCTTTACAGATGCTTTTAAGAGGTCAAAATCTTGTAGGATATAGGCATTATGCAGATGATATTGTCGAAAACTTTATTTTTAAAGCAGCTGAATATGGTATAGATATATTTAGAATTTTTGATGCATTAAACGATCTTAGAAATCTTGAAAAAGCAATCGAAACTGTAAAAAAAGTCGGTAAACATGCTCAGGGAACTATTTCATATACAATATCTCCTGTTCATACAATTGAGACATTCGTTCAGAATGCTAAAGATTTAAAAAATATGGGTGTTGATTCTATTTGTATAAAAGATATGGCGGGACTTTTGCTTCCAGAACAAACTTATGATCTTGTTAAAGCAATCAAAGAAGCAGTAGATCTTCCTTTAGCCCTTCATTCCCATGCTACAAGTGGAGTTAGTGTCGCAACTTTATTAAAAGGAATAGAAGCAGGTGCTGATATAATCGATACTGCGATTTCATCGATGTCTATGCAAACATCGCATTCACCAACTGAAGCCATGGTTGCATGTCTTAAAGATACTCCTTTTGATACTGGCTTAGACCTTGAGATTTTAAATGATATTGCAAAATATTTTTCAAAAGTTAGGGAAAAATATCATGAATACGAAACAAATACTATTGTAGACACAAAAATATTTTTATATCAGGTTCCAGGTGGAATGCTTTCAAACCTTGAAAGTCAGTTAAAACAACAAAATGCATATGAAAAAATAGATGAAGTTCTTCACGAAATACCTAATGTTAGAAAGGATTTTGGTTATCCTCCACTTGTAACCCCTACTTCTCAGATTGTAGGAACACAAGCTGTTTTAAATGTTTTGGCGGGAGAAAGATACAAAACTTTAACAAATGAATCTAAAAATCTTTTAATAGGTAACTATGGAAAAACCCCTGCAGAACCAGATCCAGAACTTGTGAAAAGGGCATTAAAAGAGCTTGGACTTGAAAAACCAGTTACAATGAGACCCGCTGATTTAATAAAACCGGAACTTGATTTAATGATAGAAAAAACAAAAGAAGTTCAAAAAAAATCAAAAGTCACATTGGAAGATGTATTAACATATGCCTTATTTCCACATATTGCACCAACATTTTTTGAAGCTAGAAATAATCCACCTATGACTTCTTCAGAGAAAGAAAAGGAAAAAACTGAAGAAAAAGAAAAAATAAAAGATAAAGTAAGAGGTTACCTGGTAAATTTTGAAGGGCATGAATTTAAAATACTTGTGAAGGAAGTAGAACCAGAGAATTTAGCTTTATCATCCATAGGTATTGCCATTAATAGTGTTATTAATCAACAAAAACTCACAAAAATAGAAGATGTTTCAAAAGCTGAAAGCAATGAAAAAGAGGTAAGTCAAATTCAGATTGAATCGACAAAAAAAGAAGAGTCAAAAACTTCTGAAAAACCAAAAGAAAAAATAAATTCTCCAGTTACTGGAACAGTTTTAAAGATTTTAAAGGAAAATGGAAGTGATGTAAAAACTGGTGAAGTAATTTTAACTCTTGAGGCTATGAAAGTAGAATTTGAAATAAAAGCACCAATTGATGGTAAGGTTAAAATTCTTGTTACGAAAGGAGATGTGGTTCAATCAGAAGAACCTTTATGTGAGATATATTAAAATTTAATTAAAAATATAATTGAATTTAATTGATATGAAAGATAATAATTAAATTGATATAAGGTGTTATATTTTTTTTATATTTTTGTTAGATTCTAAGTCAATTTGAAAAAAAATTAGTGTAAGGATAAAGATATAAAAAAAGAAAAGAAAAATGAAATATTAAAACAGTTAATTCAACCAGTTTATTATACTGATAATTTTAACTATGATGGGAAGAATATACCTTTTTCTGTTTCGACAGAAAAAGGTCTACAATTTCTTGATGAAGGCATAAATCAATTTCACAATTTCGGTTTTAAAAGTTGTATTTCAAGCGATAAAAAAAGAAAATTCGATATTTTTTATCAATACTGGCTTATAAATCCAAGTTTTCCATCTGTAATATTTTTTCACGGAAATGCAGAAAACTCCTGTACTCATCCAAAATTTTTTTATCATCTTTTATTAAATGGTTTCAATCTTTTTACTTTTGATAATATTGGACATGGTTCATCTTCAGGTATTCGAGGTTCAATTTTTAAATACTCAGATTATATAGACATAGCAAATCAATTATTTATTTATTTTAATAGTATTATCGATCAAGAAAAAAAAGATAATATTTACAAGAAAAATGATAGAAATAAGAATAAAGATGAAAAAGACAAAAAGTCATATGAGAATCAAATAAATTGGATAGTAATGGGATTTTCATTTGGTGGTTTAATTGCCACAGATTTTTCATTAAACTGTGAATTTAGTGAAGTCAAAAATGTCATTCTTTTTTCACCTTGGATTATGACGCATAAAAGACTGATAAATAATTTTACAAAACTATATTTATTTGCATTTCATAGGTTTTTCAATCCTAAAAGCTTAATAAATTTCAAAATTCAAGAAGAAGTATTAAAAATGGATACAGAAAGTTATATATTTTTAAATAAAAACCTTACAGATAATGAAGAATTCCTTAGAATTCGTAAAAAAGATACAAGAATATTTCGGGTTATTTCTAAAAGACGTCTGGCTGAAATATATAAGGCACAATTAAGATTAATTAAAAAAGAAAATAAAAAAAACTTAAAATTTTATCTTTTTTTACCTGAAAAAGATATAATTGTAGATTCTGATTCATCTGAAAAATTAATAAGAAAATTTAATGGCGAAATTTTTTATTTAAAAAATTCATATCACGATTTTTTAGATTATTTTGATGATAGATGGAAAGATTTCATAAAAAATTTAAATAATTGTTTGACAAAAATAGTTAAATAGTTACAAATTACTTGAAAAAGCTTTTTTACTATTAGGAGTTAATAAAATGAATCCTACAGAAAATCACAAAAGTTATGATGAGCTAAAAGATTATATTGAAAAAGTTAAAGGTAATCAAGGTGTTTTAATCGGTGTTCTTCACAAAGCTCAAGAAATTTTTGGATATCTTCCCATTGAAGTTCAGAAATTTATAGCTTATCACCTTAACCTTCCTTTTTCACAGGTTTATGGAGTTGTTACTTTTTACAACTTTTTTTCTATGAAACCAAAAGGAAAAAATGTTATCAATGTTTGTCTTGGAACAGCTTGCTATGTAAAAGGTGCTGAAAGAGTTGTAAATGATTTTGAAGATGCATTGGGTATAAAGATGGGAGAAACCACAGAAGATAAGAAATTTACTCTTTCCTCCGCAAGATGCTTTGGTGCTTGTGGTTTGGCTCCTGCAGTTATGGTTAATGAAGAAGTTTTTGGTAATGTTGATAAGAAGAAGATAGAGCAAATTTTAAAAAAATTCGGAGGTTAGTTGGAAGAACTTTCCTTACATATTCTTGATATTGTAGAGAATTCTGTTGCAGCTAATGCGACAATAATTAAAATTGAAATATTTCGTGACGAAAAAGCTAATTTGCTCTCCATTAAGATATGGGATAATGGTAAAGGAATAGACAAAGAACTTTTAGAGAAAATAGAATCACCTTTTTATACATCTAAAAAGGAGAGAAAGATAAAAGTTGGACTTGGTATACCTCTTTTTAAGTTTTCTGCATTGCAAAGCCATGGTTCATTTAAAATAGATTCTAAAAAAGGTGAGTATACCCAGATTGAAGCAACTTTTCAACTAAATGATATAGACAGACCACCTTTAGGTGATTTATATAACACCTTGTTAGGAATTGTTATAACTCACCAAAATATAGATTTTGAAATAAAAATTGAAAATAATGGAAAGTGTTTTGAGTTCTCTACAAGAGAAATTAGGGAAGTTTTAAATGATGTTCCATTTACATACCCAGATGTTTATGATTTTATAAGTAAAAACATCGAACAAGGGATTTTAGAAATTGGTTTAAATCCCAGAAAGGTTTATTAAAACTTTTTAGTAAAAAGATAATTTATTTTAATTAAAAATGGAGGAATCATGAAATCACTTGAAGAATTGAAAAAAATCAGAGAAAAAGCACAACAGGATTTAGCTCTTAGAAACAAAAATGCTAAAATCAAAGTAATTGTAGGCATGGGGACTTCTGGTATTGCTGCTGGTGCAAGAGAGATCTTAAAAACTTTAGTTGAAGAAATTACTAAAAATAATCTAACAGATGTTGTAGTTACTCAAACTGGAGAAAAGGGATTTTCTTCAGCTGAACCTATTGTAGAAGTTGAAGAAGAAGGAAAAGAAAAGGTTATTTATGGTAATGTTACTATAGATATTGCTAAGCAAATTGTTAAAGAACATATAATGGGTGGCAAGGTTTTAGTTCAGTATACAATTACAAAATAAAAAGATAATTTATTATTATTTAAGGTAGGATATATGACTACGACTAGATTAAATGTATTGGTCTGTTCAGGTGCTGCTTGTTTATCAGCTCATTCCAAAGAAGTCAAAGATGAAATGATAAACCAATTAAAGTTACATAAACTTGAAAATGAAGTTAAGATTATAGAAACCGGTTGTATGGGTCCTTGCGAAATGGGTCCTATAGTTTTAGTTTATCCCGAAGGGACTTTTTATAAAAAAGTTACGAAAGATGATGTTGCTGAAATTGTTGAACAACATTTCTTAAAAGGAAGAGTAGTTAAAAGACTACTTTATCAAACTGCAGATGCTCAAAAAGTTCTTGAGACTCATAAAGAAGTAGAATTCTTCCAGAAACAACATAAAATTGTTCTTAAAAATTGTGGTGTAATAAATCCCGAATCTTTGGAAGAGTATATAGCAACAGATGGTTATTTGGCTCTTGGAAAAGTTTTAACAGAAATGAAACCAGAGCAGGTTATTAATGAAATTCTTGAATCGGGACTTAGAGGAAGAGGTGGTGGTGGATTCCAAACTGGTTTAAAATGGAAACTTACAGCTGCAGAAAAAGAACCAATTAAATATGTTGTATGCAATGCCGATGAAGGGGATCCAGGTGCTTTTATGGATAGATCAGTTCTTGAAGGTGATCCTCATTCTGTTATTGAGGGTATGGCTATATGTGCTTATGCAATAGGAGCTAAAAAAGGTTATGTATATGTTAGAGCAGAGTATCCTCTTGCAATAAAAAGACTTGATTTAGCAATAAATCAAGCAAGAAATGAGGGTTTACTTGGTGATAACATTCTTGGCACGGGTTTCTCATTTGATCTTGAAATTAGAATGGGTGCAGGTGCATTTGTTTGTGGTGAAGAAACAGCTTTACTTAGATCTATTGAAGGCTTTAGAGGGACACCTGTTCCAAAACCTCCATTCCCAGCACAAAAGGGTTTGTGGGGAAAACCAACTGTAATAAATAATGTTGAAACTTTTGCTAATGTTAGACATATAATATTAAATGGTGCGAAATGGTTTTCCAGTATCGGAACTGAAAAATCTAAAGGTACAAAAGTGTTTGCACTTTCTGGAAAGATTAGAAACTCCGGTCTTGCAGAAGTTCCGATGGGAACAACTATTAGAGAACTTGTTTATGAGATTGGTGGTGGAATTCCAAATAATAAAAAATTTAAAGCTGTACAGTTTGGAGGACCTTCCGGTGGATGCATAAAAGCAGATTATCTTGATACACCAATAGATTATGAATCTTTAACTGCTCTTGGAGCAATGATGGGCTCGGGTGGTTGTATTGTCATGGACGAAGATAACTGTATGGTAAATACAGCTAAATTCTTTCTTGAATTTACTTCTTTTGAATCTTGTGGTAAATGTGTTCCGTGTCGAGTTGGAACAAAACAGATGTATAACATTTTAGATAAGATAACAAAAGGTGAAGGTACATTAGAGGATCTAGATACACTTCAAAAACTTGGAGAAGATATTAGAAGAACAGCTCTTTGTGGGCTCGGTCAAACAGCTCCAAATCCAGTTTTATCAACTTTAAAGCATTTTAGAAAAGAATATGAAGACCATATCTTAAATGGTATATGTGAAGCAAAAGTTTGTAAAGATTTGATATATTATGAAATAGATCCAGAAATATGTAAAAAATGTGGTCTTTGCGCAAAAAAATGCCCCGTAAATTGCATAACAGGCGAAATTAGAAAAACACCTTTTGAAATTACACAAAAAGATTGTATTAAATGTGGAACATGCTTCGAAGTATGTCCTTTTGATGCTATAAGCAAAAAAACAGGTGTAAAAAAGGAAAAAAAGGCAGAAGTAGTTAAAGAAAAAGAACATGATGATTATTATGAAATTTAGTTTTTAAATTTTTAACTATTTTTATTTGTAAATAAATATTTTTAGTATTTTTATATTTTTTATAAAAAAGGGCTGTCAATAAAAGGCAGCCTTTTTTAATTTAATATATCATATTTTTAATCTTTAAAATGTTTGATTTAATTTATTAAGTTTCAGAAACTATTAATTGTTATTGGAAGAAAAGAATATAAAAATAGATTTCGATAAGGAATAATAACCTATAAGAATAAAGATAAAATAAATACTATAATTAAAAATCCAACTATTCCAAGAAGAATATATATTAAAGAAGTTTGCCCTTTTGAAACTTTCTTTTCTTTTTTAGTAGATTCAGATTTCGATTGAATTTTTGCAGCATCAAAAGATATAACCTGCTCAGTATACATTTTTATTTTTACTTTTTCTTCTTCAATTAATTTTCCATAGGTATTTTCATCAAGTTTAACAAGCAATATATAATTATTATTTAAATCAATTCTTACTTCTATAACTTCACCTTTAATAGGCAAAAGTTTGTCATCTGCTATGGCATTAAAATAATTAAGATAATCTTTATAACGATCAAAAGATGGATCGATGTAAACATATATCAAATCCTGAGGTACTATTTCATATATTGGTTTGCCTGATACTGGAGCCAAAGCAGGTTTAAGAGGTATTATATTTGCGCCTGGGGGGATGTCAAAGTCAATACTTTCTTCAGAAGTTTGAAGAAGTGACTCGGGGTTTATAGTAATAGTAGATTGTGTTTGCATTTCTAAACTATCTTCAAAATATTTAATTATTTCAGCCTTACAATCTCCATTACCAAAAGTTCTATTAATATTTTCCATTAATAACATTTGAAATTTTTCAAAATCATCATTTATTAATGAAATAATATATGATATATCTTCATTTAGAAAAAATTTCTCAATACCCGCTATTATAGATTTTGAGTAAGTTGATATATTTTTGCCTTCAAATGAAAGTTGAAGTATTTCTCTATAAATCTCTTGCCATGATCTACTAATAGATGAATTATAAAAAGTAGGAATTCTAGAAACTATTACATCACATTTTTCCATTATCTTAAGTTCTGTGTCAACTATTATTATAAATACAGCGTAAAAGTTCATATTTTCAGATCTTGTTCTACCTTTTAAGATTATAAATCTACTCATATAATAAGACCTTCAATAAATTTATACTTTCTTTATAAGTTTGTAACATATTTTTTTATTAAGTCAAATTTTTTAATATCAAATCGAAACTTGACAAATATTTTTTTATTGTTGGTCTTTTTATGAAGGAAGGATTTTTATACAATGAATTTATACTATGAAGTTTATGGTTGTGAAATGAATAAATCTCAAGCTTATTCTCTTCAAAGATATCTTGAAAAAAACAACCACATTTCTGTAAATAATATAAAATTAGCAGATATTATATTAATATTTACCTGTAGCGTAAGATATACTGCAGAGCAAAGGGCAATTGGTAGACTACATTATTTTAAGTATTTAAAAAAAGAAAAACCTTTTCTAAAGGTTATAATTTTAGGTTGTCTTTCTGAGCAAGAAAACAAATTTTTTATAGAAAAAAAACTTGCGGATCTAGTTATAGGAACAATAAATCATCACTATGTTCTTGAATATTTAAATTCTTTAGAAAATGAAAAAGAAAAAACTAAATATGATGATTATGATAGGCATATAGATTATGAAAAATACTTTAATTTAACTACAAGTTCAAATAATAAAATTGAGTTTTTAAATTCATATGTTGATCCTAAACTTCCATATAAATCTTTTGTGACAATTATACATGGATGTTCAAACTATTGTTCATATTGTATAGTGCCATATTTAAGAGGAAAAGAGGTATCAAGAAAAAAACAAGAAATAATTGAAGATATTGAAAATCTTGCGAAAAATGGGGTTAAGGAGATAGTATTACTTGGCCAAAATGTAAATGCTTATGGAAAGGATAATAATGAATATAGTTTTAGTGAACTTTTAACTGATATTTCTAAAATTGAAGGAATTGAATTGATTTCATTTTTATCTTCACATCCAAAAGATTTTTCAGATGATTTAATCGAAGTTGTTAGTTCAAATCCTAAAGTCTCTAAAATGGTTCATCTTCCTTTACAATCTGGTTCAAATAAAATTTTGCAAATGATGAATAGAAAATATGATATTGAAAAATATCTTTCTATTGTTGAAAAGTTAAAAAACAAGAATTCTGATATCCAATTTTCTACTGATATAATTGTCGGTTTCCCGGATGAAACAGAAGATGACTTTCAAAACACATTGAATATAGTTAAAAAAGTAGAATATCTAGATATTTTTACTTATAGATATTCTCAACGAAAATTGAAAATAATAAAGTATATGGATAATATTTCAGAGGAAGTAAAATTAGATAGACTCTCCAGATTGATTGAATTAAAAGATCAAATTGGGAAAGAAATAAGATTAAAACAAATAGGTAAGATTAAAAAGGCAATAATTGTAGATAGCAGTAAATTAGATGAAAATAAAAAGCTATTTAAGACATTTGATGGATTTTTTGGTGTGATTGAGTCAGATTATAAAAAAGGTACTATATTCGAGGTCAGTATAAAAGGAATAAGTGGGAATACTTTAACTGCTTGATTATAATATTAAAATTTTTTTGAAAATTAATAATAATAGTTTAAAATAGTTTAAAACTTGAAAAATAATGAAGAAAAAAAAATTTAATAAAAATCATACATATATTTTTGTTATTTTATTTTTATTTTTTTTATTTATTCTTTTTTTTAGTGAAAATCTAAATACTCAAACTTCTGATGAAAATGAATTTAGACTATTTCTTAATCTTGTTATTCAAAATTCGCAAAAAGCAAAAGATGCGGGTTATGAATTTATAAAAAAATATCCTAATTCCAGTTTTGTTCCTGATGTTCTTTATTATTTATCTTTTGTTGAACAGGATTATTTTCAAAATATAATTAATTTAAAAAAAGTTATACTATATTATCCTTTATCTATCTGGAGAGAATCATCTCTTATTAAAATTTTATCAATATATCTTTTGCATAATAATAGTATTCAATTTGAACAATGGTATAATTATTATAATAATAATTTGGATATAAAAAATAGAAAGTGGGAAGTAGAGCTTCTTTACTTGAAAAATCTTTATAAAAACAAAAAATTGGATTTGTTAAATTCAAAAATAGATGAGCATCTTAAAAATGCTAATAATTATCAACTAATTTCTTACTGCATTTTTTTAAAAGGAATTTTATTAAAAGAAAAAGATTTAAATCTATCAAAAAAAATGCTTCTTTGCGGAATCTCTATGTTTCCAGAATCAAATTTTATTGAATCTTTTATTTATGAATTATATAGAATAGGTAATAGAGAAGAAAAGCCTTATTATGCAAATCTTATCATATCTAAAAAGCTATATCTTACATTATCTGAATCTGAAAAAGAAGAGATAAAAAAATATGCTTCTTTTAAAACTTCTTACAGTCCTAAAAAGCTTGTTATTAATGAATTTTTAAGAGATTATTATTATATTTTAATAGGTTATAGTTCTGATTTGGAAAAAATAAATGAAATTAAAGAATCATTTTCTAAATTAGGAATTTTAGTAAATATTAAAAAGATTAATGAATCTATATTTCAAATATATATAGGTTATTTTCATTTTAAGTCTGAAGCTCAGGATATTTTAGAGAAAATATCAAATGCGGGGTATACTGGTCAATTAATGTTTGTTGATTATACTTATTAAATATTATATTAACTTAAATTATTCTTTTTTATTGTTAAATAAATTTTTTGTTATCATTTTTATTAATCGATTTTTGATAGATAAATTTAAGTACTATATTAATGATAAAATATTATTTAATAGGTATAAAGATTTAATAAAAATAAAAATTTTTTTTTTGTTTAATAAATTAAATAAAAAGCCTAAATAGAGATGAATATGTTTTTAGTTGAACCTGTTGATAATGTTAAAGGAATAGGTAAAGAAAGTTTAGAACTATTAAAAAAACTTTCTATTTATACTGTTGGTGATTTAATAACCTATTTCCCCAAGACATTTTTTAACTTTAAAACAAACAACAAAGTTTTGGATGATTTGGATGAGAATCAACTTGTATTATTAAAAGTTGTAAATAAAGAATATAAAGGAAGAAATAGAAATTTATTAACTATATATTGTCAGGATTTTGAAAATAATTTTATTGAACTTCTTTGTTTTAATAGAAGTTTCTATGATCAATATGCTGAACCTGGTTCAACTATTTTTGTTTTCGGTAAATTTGTTAGAAAAATGTATAGTTCAAATTTTGTTTCAAATTCTTTTAAAATAATTTCAGCAAAATTAGCGCAGGAGTATGATTTTTTTCCAAATTACAGATTGACTAAAGGTTTAACAACTTTTATTTTAGCAAGATTTATCAAATCTGCATTAGACCAATATAAACAACAATTTACAGAAATATTGCCTCTGGGAATACTGGAAAAATATAAATTTCCTTCATTTTATAATGTTATTTATAATCTTCATTTTCCTAAAAATCTTGAAATATTTGAAAAAGCACGTGAGATTTATGCCTATTATGAGTTTTTTCTTTATATGTTAAAAATTTTGTTATTTAAAAAAAGATATAAAGAAAAGGCAGAAAAAAGAGTCGATATAAGTTTTAATCAGCAAAAGAAATTTTTATCAGAACTCCCATTTCAATTAACTTCAGATCAGATTAAAGCCATTGAGCAATTAAATATCGAATATAATAACCAATATCTTATTAATACATTAATTCATGGAGATGTTGGTTCTGGGAAAACTGTTGTCGCATTTGCCTTTATATTAAATTATATTGAAGCGGGTTATCAATCAGCATTCATGGCACCAACTGAAATATTAGCAAAACAGCAGTATATTAACTTTAATAAGCTTTGCCCAAATATTAATTCAGCATTTCTTTCTTCATCTCTTACAAAAAGCGAAAAACAAAAAATTTATAATAAACTTGAGTCAGGTGAAATACAGGTATTGTTTGGAACTCATTCGATAATTACAGAAAATGTGAAATTTAATAAACTTAAAATAGCAATAATAGATGAACAACAGCAATTTGGAGTTAATCAGAGAATAAAATTAAGACAAAAAGGGAAAGATGTTGATCTTTTGGTTCTTTCAGCAACACCGATACCAAGAACTGTATATCTTACTTTATATGGAGATTTAAATATAATATCGATAAAACAACTTCCCAAAAATAGAAAAAAAGTTGATACCTACTTTTTTTATGAAGAAGAATTTTCTAAAACTGCTAGTCTTATTGAAAAAGAACTTATAAAGGGCAATACTGGTTTTTTTGTTTATCCTGTAATAGATGAAGATAATGAACTAGAATTAAAATCAGCGAAAGAAATGTTCGAAAAGATTAAAAGATACTTTAAAAAATATAAAGTAGAGTTGATACATGGGCAGATGAAAGATGAAGAGATAGATAGAATCATGAGTGATTTCAAGGAAAAAAAATTTCAAATACTTGTTGCTACTACAATTGTAGCTGTTGGTATCGATATACCTCATGCTACTTTTATAGTTATAGAAGAAGCTCAAAGGTTTGGTCTTTCAATTCTTCATCAGCTGAGAGGTAGAGTTGGAAGAAATGATTTGCCATCAATATGTATTTTAACAAGTCCTAGAAATATTTCGGATATAGCAAGAAAAAGAATTTCAAAACTATGTGAAACAACAGATGGATTTGAAATTGCTGAGTTTGATTTAAAATTAAGGGGACCAGGAGAAATTTTTGGAACCAAACAATCTGGAGAAATTAATTTTAAACTTGCTGATTTTTCAAAGGATCATAAGATTTTTAAGTTTGCCCTTGAAGATGCAAAAAAATTGATTGAAGATGATCCATTTCTTATTAAAGATGAAAATTCTTATTTAAAAAACTATTTGAAAGAGGTCGAAAATGTAAAAGAATTATTTTTGCTTTCGGGCTAAATTTGATTTTTAAATTTATTGTCTTATTCTTAAATTAGAAATATGGGAGAATAAAAGTGAAAAATAAATTCTTTTTATTTATCATATTAGTTTTTTGCATTTTTTTATT
This sequence comes from Exilispira sp., assembly GCA_035385485.1. Lineage (GTDB taxonomy): Bacteria > Spirochaetota > JAAYUW01 > JAAYUW01 > JAAYUW01 > Exilispira. The sequence continues at coordinate 25,672 of DAOOKC010000003.1, read as the reverse complement.
AGCTGCAGCCGGATGTAAAACTACCGAACCAACACAGCAGCAAACAACACAACAGACTGAAGAAACACAGCAGCAAACAACACAACAGACTGAAGAAACACAGCAACAGACTCAAGAAACACAACCCACGGAAGAGACTAAGGCAGAAACAGAATCTCAAACTCAGACAGCACCAGTTTTTGATGAAGAAGAAGCTTCCAAATTAATGGATGAACTAAAACTTGATATTGCTAAAGCTCAGCAAATGGATGCAGAAGAATATTCACCAGAACTTTTTAGACAGGCAATGGACCTTTTTACACAAGCTGAGGAGATTTATAATCAAAAACAGGATTATGAAACTTTTAAACAACTTATCGAAAAAGCAAGAGCAACTGCTCAACTTGCTTATAATGACGCTGCAGAAAAGAAATATCAGGAAAGTAAAGAACAATTATTGATTTTGAAACAACAAACAGCTAATTTATCATTTTATGACTATTATAAAGATGATTTTTCAAATGTTGAACTTTTACTTCAACAAGCTGAAGAATTAAAAGAAAAGCAAGACTATGTCGGAGCCATTAATAAAATAGAACAGGCAAAACAGATATTAAAAAAAATAGAAAATGACTTTTCGATGGATCAAAATTATGTTTATTCAGAATTTCCAAAAGTCTTAGATCTTCAAAAACAATTAATTGATAAAAATATCAAGTTAATTTATGCTGATGATTATGAGAAATTTAATCAGTATTTTGTTGAACTTAAAGATAAAATAGATAAACAGGATTACAAAGCAGCAAAAGAACTTTTACAAATATCTTATATTTTTGGTAGAAATTTAATTGAAAGATATAATCAAGCTATTGCCATCATCAATCAAACAGAAGCAAGTAGATATTTATTTCATGCCAAAGAAGCTTATGAGATTGCTAAATTAAAAGAAAGTTCTTTTAATGATGAACAAAAAAATTTATTATCTGAAATGGAAATGCTTATAAATAAAGCTGAGCAGTCATTAAAAAATCAGATTTTTATTGAAACCATTAATTATTGTAAAGATGCAATGAAAATTTATTTGAAGTTAACTTTTAATGAAGACAATAAAGTAAAAACTTACACTGTAAGACTTATTCCAGAAAGAAGGGATTGTTTATGGAGGATTGCGGGATATCCTTTTATATATAATAATCCTTTTTTATGGCCATTAATCTGGATCGCAAATCTTGATATTATTACTAATCCTGATCTTATTTTCCCTGGACAGATTTTAATAATACCACCATTGCCACAATAACTTTTGAATAAATGTAATTTTATTTAAAATGGGAGGGAATATGGATAGAAATAAATTATATATTGAAGATTTATTTCCCTCTAATGATTTTGAATATATTGAATCAAGATTCAATGATTTAAGAATAAGACTTGTGTGCAACGATTGTGGTTATAAATTTTTTTCTAAAAAAGAATATTCTTTTATGGACAATTTAGAAGGTTATGATGAAATTATTGATGGAATAAGATGCCCAAATTGTGGTTCTTCAGATGTTGAAGAGATTTAATCTTATTCCATTAAGTTCATAATAACCGGAAAAATTATGCGAGTTACTCTTTTCATTTCTTTAAGATATCTTTCAGGTAAGAAAGAAAATGGTATTTTTTCTTTTTTTTCTATCATTTCAATTCTAGGTATTATCTTAGGTGTAGCAGCACTAATTTCTGTTATTTCTGTAATGAATGGATTTCAAGACAATATAAAAGAGAAAACTATATCTTTACAATCTTTTCATTTAATCATTCATTCTTTTGATCCAAATGGATTTTATTATGATGATATTGTTAATAAAATTCAGAAATTAAATAATATTGAAGGAGTTTATCCTTTTATTGAAAGTGCTGTATTATTTTCTTTAGATGGTTATACAAATGGAACAATGTTAAGGGGTTATGACAGAAGTTTTTTTTCTTCGAGGACATTTAAATCAAATGCAAAATTGGTAAATGGATCTTATGATGAACTTGATTCCAATAATTTTCTGGCAATTGGTGATCAATTCTCATTACTATATGGAGCAAGACTTAATAGTAAGATAATCCTTACTGTTTTTACTGATTCAGTATTTCAACCTAAAATTAAACTATTTACTGTGAAGGCTGCTTTTAAAACAGGTTATTATCCAATAGATTCATCAGTTTTAATTACAACAATTGAAAATGCTCAACAACTGCTGGCGATGAATGGGAAATGCACATCTATCGGTATAATTGTAGATAATTTAAAAAATGTAGAAAAAGTAAAAAAAGAGATAATAAATGAAATATCTTTTGGTAAAGTCTATGTAAATACCTGGTTTGAGGAAAATAGAAATTTCTATTATGCTTTACAAAATGAAAAAACACTTATGTTTTTCATTGTTTTTATGATTATTATTGTCTCTGCTTTTTATATAATATCATCACAGGTAATGACAGTAATAAATAAACAAAAAGAAATTGGTATACTTAAAGCTATTGGATTTACTCCAAATGATATTAAATATATTTTTTTATTAAATGGAGTTATTATTGGATTACTAGGTGTTTTACTTGGAACATCTTTGGGTTTTATAATTTCAAAAAATCTGGATTCAATTTTTCAGATGATTGAAAATATAGTAAATGGTTTCTTATCAATTATCTTTTATTTTATCAATATTTTTGACAAATCAATTTTAGCTCCAAGATTCCAAATATTTTCCAGAGATGTTTATTATTTTGACAAAGTCCCAGTTAGTATCAGGTTACCGGAAGTAATTTTAATAAATTTTATAACTTTTATTGTAGTCTTCTTATCTTCTTTAATACCAGCAAGAAAGGCATCGATTGTTAAACCTAAAGAGGTTATACATAATGAATGAAGTATTAAAATTAGAAAACTTAACAAAACATTATATAAATAATCAAGAAGAAATTGAAGTTTTAAATAATATAAATTTATCTGTCTATGAATCAGAAACAATTTCTATTCAAGGAATTTCGGGCGTAGGTAAGACTACTTTACTTAATTTAATAGGTGGCTTTGATTCTCCTACATCTGGAAAAATCTTTATTGAAAACCAGGATATTACTGAAATGGATGAGACTGAACTTTCATACCTTCGAAATAGAAAGATTGGTTATATCTTTCAATCTTTCTATCTTTTAGAAGAACTGAATATTCTTGAAAATATTATATTACCTGCATTAAAACTTGGGACTCCAAAACCTGAAGCTATTGATAGAGCATATGAAATAGCTGAATTTATTGGAATAGAAAAAAGATTGAAACATTATCCATCTGAAATTTCGGGTGGTGAAAAACAAAGAGCAGCCATTGCAAGGGCTATTATTAATAACCCAAAGATAATATGTGCTGATGAACCGACTGGAAATCTTGATTCAAAGCATAAAAGAATAATATCTGAGTTATTGTTTTCTATAGTGGAAAAGAACAAACAGACTTTAATACTTGTAACTCATGAAGAAGACCTTGCAAAAAAGTGCAACTCAAGATATTTGATTGAAAACTGCTCATTAATTAAGAACTAAATTTGATTTTTATCTTTTTTTAGTTATATTTATATTGATATAGATATTGTAAATAAAACAAATTGTAGGAAATTATGGTAAGAGATATAGAAGGTTATTCTGAAGAATTGAAAAAACTTATTGAAGAGATAGCAAAAAATATTGCGATTGAAATGAAATCTTCATCTATACAGCCAGGGCATCTTCTTTTAGGAATGATTAGAGAAAAATTGGGTTTATCATACTTTATTATTTCATATATAGTAAAGGATAATATCTATTCCCTTGAACAGGATATTACTGGACAATTGTATAAAAACTCAAATTCAAATTTATCCATCTTCCCATCAATCGAGACTTCAAACATTACAAAAACTTATTTACAATATGCAAAGCAAATAATGGTACAGCTAAATGATAATATATTAAGAGTGGATCATTTACTTTTAGCAATTGTGATGCACCTTCATACTACAGATCCAGGACTTGATAGAGTATTACAATCTTATAATTTGACATTTCAAAATATAATGAAATTGATAGAGATTTTTGGAGATAATCCTTTATTAAAAATTAGAATTAAACCCAAATCTATGTTTCCTACCCCTGTTGCAGATAAATTTTGTAAAGATTTTACTGAAATGGCCTGGAAAGGAGAACTGGATCCTATTATTGGTAGAGAAAAAGAAATATATAGACTTATGCAAGTCTTGATGAGAAAAATGAAGAATAACCCTGTCTTAATAGGTTATCCGGGTGTCGGTAAAACAGCTATTGTTGAAGGTTTCGCACAATATATTGTTTCTCAGCAGGTTCCAGAAAAATTAAAAAATAAGAGAATTATCAAGATGGATATGGGATTTATTGTCGCTGGAACTAAATATAGAGGTGAATTTGAAGATAGATTAACAAAAATACTAAAGGATATTGAAAAAGCTCAAAATGTTATACTATTCATAGATGAAATTCATACTATTGTGGGAGCTGGTGGAGCAGAGGGTGCGATTGATGCATCAAATATTTTAAAACCTTTTCTTGCAAGAGGTGCTATTCAAATAATAGGCGCAACAACATTTGATGATTATAAAAAGCATATAGAAAAAGATAAAGCACTTGAAAGAAGATTACAACCTATTGTTGTAGATGAACCATCTCCTGAAGAAACTGAAAAAATATTAGATGGTTTAAAATTAACATATGAACTTCATCATAATGTAATATATGATCCAAAGGCCATAAAAAAGATAGTGGATTTATCAAAAAAATATATTACAGGAAGATACCTGCCCGATAAGGCGATCGATGTTTTAGATGAATGCGGAGCAAGTGTTAATCTTGAAAATGGATTACCCCCAAGTGTTCTAATTGATACATCCAAAAAAATTGAAAATCTTGTTAAATTAAAAGAATCATATTTTTTGATGAATGATTTTCAAAAATTACCAAAATTGCAAAATGATATTAGTGAATTATACAACTTATATCTTCAAGAACATGACAAATGGGAAAAAGTTACCACAACTGAAATACCTGTTATAACTGAAGAAATAGTTCTTCAAGTTGTTTCAAGAATGACGGGTGTGAAAATAGAAAAAATGCAACAGGAAGAAGCATCTAAATTGCTATTAATGGAACAAACATTATCAAAGGTAGTAATTGGTCAGGATGAGGCAATCGCTGCAATTTCTCGCTGCATAAAACGCGGAAGACTTGGTATTAAGAAAGAAAAGAAACCAGTTGGTTCTTTTATCTTTTTAGGACCTACAGGAGTAGGAAAAACTGAGGTTGCAAGAAGATTGGCAGAGTTTTTATTTGGTTCAAAAGATGCTTTGATTAGAATTGATATGTCTGATTATATGGAAAGACATACTATTTCAAGACTTGTTGGAGCTCCTCCAGGATATGTTGGCTATGAAGAAGGAGGAATTCTTACTGATCTTGTTAGAAGAAAACCATATTCAATAATATTATTTGATGAAATAGAAAAGGCACATCATGATTTTTTCAATATGCTTCTTCAGATTTTAGAAGAAGGTGAACTTATAGATAATTTTGGAAATAAAGTTGATTTTAAAAATACTATAATAATAATGACATCAAATATTGGTTCAAAAGATATTTTGCAGTATCGAACACCTGGTTTTGATATAAATCCTCAAGAAGAACTAGATTTCAATGATATTAAGAAAAAAGTTTTGTATCAGGTTCAAAAATCATTTAATCCCGAGTTTTTAAATAGAATAGATGAAATTATTGTTTTCCATCCTCTTTCTATCGAAAATTTATATCAAATAATAGATTTAATGATTGCTGAAGTTAATGATGCACTCAAATCTCATTCTCTTAGTATATTTGTTGATCAATCGGCTAAGGATTATCTTATAAAGAAAGGTTTTGATAAAAAATATGGGGCAAGACCTTTAAGAAGAATTATTCAAAGAGAAATTGAAGATAGAATAGCAGAAATGGTTTTAGATGAGCAAATAAAGGAAAATGAGATTATTGAAATAAGTTATAATGAAAATGATACTCTTACATTTTCAATAAAAACAAGAGAACAGATGGAGATTAATGGAAGAACTATTTCTCATATATAAAAAGTCAGATAGATTTTCAAGATTTTTTATAACTTTTATATTTTATCTTATTTTTGCTCTAATATCTTTTTCTCATAATATTAATGCACAGGATATATCTCAGATTAGTGATTGGGAAAAATTATATGATCATAAATTATATAATGCTACAATATTTCAGATTAAAAATGTCAATAATATTTCATTAGACTTAAAAAACTATGTTATTGGAACATGCTATTATTTTATAGGGAATTATGAATTAGCCGAATTTTATTTAAAACAGGTTTCATCTCATCTTTTTAGTTATAAAAATGATCCAGCAGCATTCTATCTTGGTATAATATTCTTTTTTAAAAATGATTATCTTATTTCAGCGACTTATTTTAATGAATTATCTTCAATATATGATTCTTTAATTGAAGCAGGAAAATATATCTATTATTTTAGTCTTTCATTAATAGAAATTGGCAAGCAAGATCTTGCTATTAAATTTTTAAAAATTGGACTTGATAGTAATTATGAATATTATAAACAATATTATAGTTTTACTATAGCTAAAATTTATTATAATCTTCAGGATTATTTAAGGGCTGCAAATGAATTTGAAAATTTCTTATTTAACTACTCAGATTCATCATTGGTCGACGATACTCTTTATTATTTAGGTAAATCATATTATTATTTAAAAGATTATAAAAATGCTAAAAAGGCTTTTTCTTCAATAATAAATTTATATAGATCTTCAGAGTACTACTATTCAGCCCTTTATTATTTAGGGCAAATAACAGGTAATAAAGTCTACTTAGAGCAAATTATTTCAAAAAACCCAAATTTCAATTTAATAGATTATGTATATTTTTATTTGGCAAAACTTTATTTTGAAGATACAGAGTATGAAAAAGCCTATCAATATTTTAATGAGGCTTTTTTTAAGACAAAAGATCAGACTTTGAAATACAATTGTATTGTATATATTCTTAAAATTAAGGGAGATATATCTATTTCCTATCTTGAGGAATTAAATCCTCAACAACGTAAGCCAATACTAGAATTTATATTAAGCAACTATTTTTACTTTAAACAATATGAAAAAATTTTTAATCTTGAAAAAAGTATTTTTACCTCTGAAATTATGACTAATCCTACTACTTTGACAATTTTAGGTAAAACCTATCTTGAAATAAATGAAATAGAAAATTCATTGAAGTATTTTCTTGAAGCTTTGAAATATAGTCCTGCAGATTACAGGTTATATTTTTTTATAGGCTATTGCTATTATAAATTAGAAGATTATGAAAATTCACAAAAATTGTTTAATAAGGTATTATTGGAAAATAATTTAGAACCATATTATGGGTACTATTCTTATTTATATCTTGGAATTTTAGAACTGAAAAAGGGGAATTTTAAGACTTCTTCTCAATATTTCGAGCAGATAATATTGAAATATCCGACATTTAAATCTATCGGGGAAGTATACTATTTTCTTTCAATTGCTTATTACAATCTTCGTGATTATAAAAAAGCTGTTTCTGCGATAGAATTTGCTTATGCTTCAAATGTCCTAGGCAAATTAAGATTGGCAGTCATTTCACAATATGCTGTTATAGCAATGAGATTTGATCTTAATAAAACAAGGCAGCTTTTTGAAGAATATGAAAGTGTATCTGAAGATAATGATTCAATCTATTCTTTAGCTATAAAAATTGCAGAATACCTTTTTTCTTTAAATAAATATGATGAAGCAAAATATTATTATGACAAAGCTTTATTATTTAGTGAAGATGAGAATAAAAAAATAGATATCACTTTGCAAATAATATCTATTTATTATAACACCCAAAAATATGAAATTGCTTTTTCAAATCTTGAAGAACTTTTAAATAAAAATGTAAAATATAGAATTAACGACATTTTATTTTTCTATTTTAATGTTTCTATTCAACTTAAAAATTTGAATGCTGCAAATATTCTTTTATCCTTAAGTGAAGAGCAGATTAAAGGATATAGTAATTTTATTATTCAATTTTTAAATATATTTAAAGAGAAAAAACAATACAATAGTGCTATAGATTACATAGACAACATTTTAACAAAATTTACAAATCTAGATAATTTGTTAGTGTATGAAATCATGCTAAATAAGGCTTCTTTATTAATGGATGATAATAAAGTATCTTTGGCATTTGATCAGTATCTTTTAATTTACGAAAAATTTAGTGATAAAAAAAAGGACTTGGAATTATATCTTATAGATTCTGCAATAAAGATGAAAAAATATGAATTTTTAATAGAAAAAATACCTGTATTATTTTCATATAATGATGAGATAATTACTACCAATGCTTTCTATTTACTATTAAAATTATATTTTGTTGGAAAAGTCGATGATAAATTTATAAATGAAATAATTGAAAAATATACTTTAAAAGATAATGATATTAGATTTTTACTTTTTACTATTTATTTGAACAATAAAACAAATATAAAAAAACAAATGGAACAATTAAAACCATATTTAACTTCCAAAAATACTACAACAACATATTGGGCTAGATTTTTTTATTCTATAGTAATGTATGACTCTAAAGATTATAAAAACTCGAAATTATTGTTTGAATCATTAATTTCATTTTCAGATGATATGCAAAAAGAAATAATTTATTACTTTTTATCTTTGATTGAAAAACTAGAAGGGAAGGAGAATAAATATTGGGATCTTTTTATAAAAGAGTATCCTTTTTCTTTATTTATATAATATTTTTACTTGTTTTATTAAATAATTTCAATTTATTTGCTCAGGAAACTGATTCAATTTACATAGAAACAATAACTATTAGTTTAGATTCTCAGGAATTATTAAAACTTGAACAGGATATAGAAGAAATACCTATTGACTATAGTTTACTTAATATTACAGAAAATTTTCTAACATCTTATGAGCAACTATCATTAAATGTAGTTCAGTTTAAATATAATCAAAATTTTTATTTTTCCAATTTACTTTATTCAACCTTATCGGGATATAGTGCATTATTATATTATTCATCTAATTTTGGATCTTCTTTTTTCCAGGGATTTAGTCTAATCGAAGTATATAATTATTTGCCAATTTTAGGTTTTCATTTTTTTAAAAATAATTTTGAATTAGAAAAAAAATTTATATATTGGTCTATTAATTATAACTTTTATTTTGAGTCTTTTAATTTACCAGGTTTGGATGGTTTAAATTCTTTTTCCAGTATTTTTTTAAAGCAAGAATTAAAGGGAAAAAAGAATAATTTTGATTTTTATATTTCATTAAATACTCTATCTTTTAATCCAACATACCAATTTTACATATGTGAGAATCTGCATTTAAATTATTTAATCATTTTTACTAATAGTATTTATTCTAAAATCAGTATAATTCAACTTTATGGAAATGGTTTAGGTTTAAAACCGCAGTTTTCTATTATTTATAATTTTTCTGATTTAGAAATGGCTTTTGGTGCTTCATATGATCTTTTTCTGAATAAAGTTAATGGTTTTTTCAATCTATTCTATCGTAATGAAAATACTCAGTTTTACTTGAAAGTTGAAAAAGATAATTACTTTGAATTATTAGATGATAAGTATACTATAATTTCAAAAGATAATTTTAATCTTAATAAAGATTTTATATATTCAGAAATTGGTTTTAAATTTATTAGTAATACATTTTCAATATCTACTAAAATTCAATATGATTACTTCTGGAATAAACCATTAAAAATTTATTATGAATTAGAAAAAATATTTTATTTAACTAATATTGAAGATGTTTGGAATATTTATTTGTATACTGATTTTGATTGGAAAATAAATTCTATTTTTGGCATAAATTTAATTTTTGAACTTAATTTACCATCATATTATCTTAAAAATTATCAGATAATGAAAAGTATTATTGATAAATTTTTGACAATAAATATTATTGGTAATATAAATTTAACTGAAGATTCATCATTAAATTTTATACTTTATTCAGATATAATACGAAAATTTTTAGGAGAAAATAATCCAACCTGTAATTTTCAAATTGAATATAACATAAGCAAAAATGATTTTGAAATCTCCTTTCTTTTAACTTTAAATATACTCAATTACTATATTTTACCTTCTATCGAATCCAGGATTCTTAATTTAAGTGTAAATTCACAAATTTATTTTTGAATTTATGATTTTACTAATAAATGAAAAGAAAATGATTATTCTCAAAATTTATATTTATTAAAATTAATAGAAAAAAGATAATTTACATATACTAAAATTAGAATAAAATGATTGATATAAATTAACACGACTAAATTAAAATAAAATGATTAAAATGAGTTAATTAGAATAAAACCCTTTTAATAAAAAGAATAGAATAAATTGGAGGAAAAATGAATTATTTAGTTAAAGGTGGTCCAGTAATGATACCTCTTTTTTTAGTTTCATTACTGGCATTAACTCTTATAATTGAAAGATTTATATATTTTAGAAAAAATGATGATTTTAATGAAAATGATTTCAAGGTTATAAAAGCTATGATTATTGTTAAAAATTATTCAGATTCTAAAAACTATCTTCAAAAATTCATGTCCCCTATAGCAAAAACTATTCAAATTTTAATTGATTCAAACCATCTATCCAAGGATGATAGAGAAAATTTACTCGAAATTGAAAGTATGAAACAGGAAAGAATAATAAACAAATTTCTACCCGTACTTAAAATTTTACCAAATCTAGCCACTTTGTTGGGATTACTTGGAACGGTCACGGGAATGATAAAAAATTTTATGATCGTAGCTCAAATAGGTACTGGTGATCCTACTGCATTGGCTTCAGGTATTTCAGAGGCTCTTATCACCACTGCAACAGGTTTAATTATTGCAATTCCAACAGTATTTTTCTATACTTTATTGGATAATAAGGCAGATAATCTTGAAAAAAGACTCTATATTTTTATAAATGAAATAAATAAAATTTTATCATAAAAATGTCTTTTTTATTAACAATATTTATAATTTTATTGGCTTTTTCAGCTTTTTTTTCTTCTACAGAGACAATATTTTATCTATCAGATGAGAAAACAAAAAATCGAAATATTAAGATAAATAATGATCTATTCTTAATCTTTATTTTAATATCTAATACCTTAGTAAATATTTTTATAGGTATAATTTCTGAAAAAATATTTACAGAGCATATATTAAAGGATAAATCTATTTTATTTACAATAGGGATAACAACATTTATTTTACTTTTTTTTGGAGAAATTATACCCAAAAGAATGGCATTAATATTATATCCTATTGTTAAGAATCAATTTCTTTATATAATGCAGAAATGGATTGATCTAATTAGATTTTTTGAAAAAATAATTAACTTTTTTATCAAACCAATTTCAAAAATAAATCAAGAAGACAAAATTTTTACAATAAAAGAAATCAAAAAAGCATTAAATGATGGGATAAAAAATGGTTATTTTAATCCTTTACAGGCTTATTTGATTTCAAATCTTATATCTCAATCTTTGTCAACTGTTAAAGATAATATGATACATTATTCAGAAATACCATTTATTACAAACAATATGAATATTAAAGAAGTTTATGAATTGGCAAAAAAGACAGATTTGCATAAACTACCAGTTGTATCGAAAAATATGAAAAATATCTATGGATTTATATCTAAAGGTGATATATTAAATGCCATAACTGAAAATAAAAAATATGAAAAATATGAAATAAATTCTTTTGTTAAACCTTTGGATATGATTTATGAATTTGAAAGTATAGAATTTGCCATAAAAAGATTTATAGAAAAAGGGGAAACAATATTAGGGGTATATGACGAGTATTTTCAATATTGTGGTATTATAGATTATCATAAAATAATAAATAATATGCTTTTTAACTTTTCTATCAATACCTCCAAAAAATTTCCTTTATTAGTCCCATCCAATATTTCCTGTAGATCCTTATTTTATAATTATGACATAGAAATAAAAGAAGAAGATTTCGATTTAAGTTTAAATGATTTATTATTAAATAATCTTGAAAAAATTCCTAAAGAAAATGATTTTATTATTTACCAGAATTATAAGTTTATAATTGCAAAAATTAAAAATAAAAAAATAGCACAGGTAATTATTGAAAAGTTAGCCAGATGAAAAATTCATTAATTTACATTTTACTTTTACTTATTCTTTGTGGTTTTTTTGCAGGTATTGAAACATCATTTTTATCATTGGATCTTTTCTTTATAGAGATTAAAACTGAAAGAAAACATAAATTTTCATTAATTTATAATGTATTAAAAAAACCTCATATTTTAATTACGACTATATTGGTAGGAACAAATTTTTCTCTACTTGGTGCTACTCAAATCCTTTCAAAATATTTAAATCAAAATCTTCTTTTAAATAAAATATTTTTATATTTCATATTTCCTTTTATAGTTTTAATTATAGCAGAAATATATCCTAAAATCTTATTTTCCAAAATACCTTATACTATTTCAAAAATTTTAGTTTATCCATATTTTGTTTTTCAAATATTATTAAGTCCAATAGTCTTTATCTTTAATATATTTTCTAAAATATTTGAGTTTTTACTTTCAAAAAAATCTGTTTCTTTAGATAAAATTCAAAATGAAGAAATTAAAAATATTCTGGCATCATCTTTAAAAAATAAATTATCTAAAGCAAACCTTTTTATTGAAGATGCCATAAGATTTGATGAAATATCAATATATGAAATTAAAAAACCCATATTTTCTTTACCTTCTTTAGTCTTTGATGAAAATGGCAGGTTAGATATTTCTCTTGTTTATGATAATTGGGGTAAAAATTTTGTAGTGTATGATTATGAAAATAACTATTTGGGAATTTTAGACTTAAATTCATTATTTAATTCAGAAAAATTTTTGAAGTTTTATACTTTGGAAAATATTCCATTATTGCAAAACATTCCAGTCATCTATGAAGGGAAGAATTTACTTTACGCATTTGAATTAATTATTAAATCTAAATCAGAAATATTACTAACTATAGATGAGTTTGGAGAAAGAAGTGGTATTATAAGCCGAGAAGACTTATTCTCTTATATTTCAAATACTTTAATTTCAATAGAAGATTCTTATAAATTTAATATAAAGAAGATTGGAGAAAATACATATATTGTTCCTGGTTTTTCAGAATTGATAAACCTTAGTAGAACTATCGGGATAAATATAGAAGATGATTATTATCATACTTTTAATGGTTATTTATCTCACATCTTAGGTAAAATCCCAAAAGAAGGAGAGGTTTTTATAATAAATAATAGACTAGAAGTAAGAATTGTTAGTTCAAATAAAAAATATGTTGAAAAAGCCATCGTTAAAATAATTGATAAAAAAGAAGGAAAAAGTAAAAGATGAAAAAAAATAAAAAAACTAAAAATATAAAAAATGAAAATATAGAGCATCCTGATCCAGATTTTATATATATCATAAATAAATTTGGTATAAATCAGGATTTCAGTGATGAAGTTAAAAAAGAGCTAGAATCATTCAATAGTTTTTCAATATCTGAATTAGAATATAAAAAAAGAAAAGATTTAAGAAATCTTTTCACAATTACAATGGATAGTATTAGTGCAAAAGATTTTGATGATGCTTATTCTTTAGAATTTCAAAATAATATATGGACGCTATGGGTTCATATTGCTGATGTTTCATATTTTGTTAAAAAAGATTCTAAATTAGATAAAGAAGCGCAAGAAAGAGGAAATTCATATTATTTAGGTCCATGGGTAGTTCATATGTTACCCCCAATCTTTTCTGAAAATTTATGCTCATTAAAGGAAAAAGAAGATAGATTAGCAGTAACATGTGAAATAAAACTTGATGGTAGTGGTTCGATAATAAGTTATGATATCTATCGATCTATTATAAATGTTGATATAAGAATTCCTTATGAAATAGGTAATCGTATATTAGAGGAAAAAAAAGAAAATAATCAAAAATTTGAATTTTTAAATCTTTCTCAAAAGTTACAAAAGATTCTTTTTAATAATAGAATAAATGAAGGATCATTAAATTTCGACTTTCCAGATTATATTTTTGTATTTAAGGATAATTACATAACTCCAGCAGATATTATAAGATATGAAAGAGGAATTTGTGAAAGGATTATTGAAGAATTTATGCTCTGTGCAAATAAGGTGATAGCAATAGCTGGAAGTAAATTGAATAGTTTTATCTTTAGAATTCATGACAAACCAGATGAAATTTCTTTAAATAATAAAAATATTGAAATTTCAAACAAACTAACACATGAAAAAATTAATGAAGTATTGAAAAATTTTAAGAACACAGACAAGCAATTTGCTATTGAGAGTATGATATTAAAATCATTAAAAAGGGCTAATTATGATAATAAAAATATAGGGCACTTTGGTTTAAATTTTGAAAAATATACTCATTTTACTTCGCCAATTCGAAGATATAGCGACTTAGTTACACATAGACTTATATTAGGTGAAAAATATAGTTCAGCAGAATTAAAACAAATCTCTATTATTACTTCTATAACTGAGCAAATCGCTAATTCAGCAGAAGAAGAATATAATAAGATAAAAAACGCCCATTTTTTAAAAAAGTACTTAAAAAATAAATTTAGTGTAAATGTTGTTGGCATTATACCAAAAGGAGTTTTTTGTCGTATTGATAAATATGGATGTGAAGGTTTACTTTCTTCAAATGAGCTTAAAAAGAAAGGATATACTTATAACAAAAAAATGAATCTTTTTGAAAATAAAAATACCAAAAAAAATCTAGAGATAGGGTCAAAGCTCGATCTTTTTTTAATTAAATCTGATACAAAAAATGGATTTGTTGATTTTGGTTTTAATATAGATAATAATAAAAGAGAAAGAGATAAGAAAAATAATAAAGATTCAAAAGATAATTTTAAAAATAAAAATAGTAAATTAAAAGATAAAAATAATACAAAAGAAAGGAAAAATAAAGATGGTAAGAAAAACAAAAAAAAGAGAAGGCATTCAGGTAGATATGACTCCTTTAATTGATATGATGTTTCTTCTGATAATATTTTTTCTTATTGCAACAAGCTTTCAGACTTATAAAAAGATAAGCGTTACTTTACCAGGTTCTGAAACTGGTGAAAATCCTGTAAATGAATCTTTAATAATATCTATTTTAAAAGATGGAAGTATAGAAATAGAAGAAAAAAAATTTACATTATCCCAATTCAATGAATATTTAAAAGAAAATTATTTAATTCTTTCTAAAAAACAAATATATATTAATGCAGATAGAAGTGTGGATTATGAGTCTATAATAAAAATTTTAGATGTTTTAAGGAAAAATTCATTACAGTCTATTTCGTTAGGAGTAAAACCATACTGAAATGGATAAAAATTTACCTAAATCATTTATAGCTTCATTAATTTTCCATATAATATTGGTTGTAATCTTTTCTTTTACTCTTAAGATGCCTGATTTTGAACAGAAAATTAATCTTGAACCAATTCAATTGGATATACAAACATCTTCTGATTTTAACCAGGTTCAATCTTTAACTAAATCATCTTTTGCTATCACTTCTGAAAAAAGTTTGAATGAAAAAGTAGATCAGCAGATTAAAACTATTCAAAAAATTGAAGAATCAAAAATCAATAAAATAGATAAGAAAGAAGAAAAATCTAAAACCGATAATAGCGAAAATAAACCATTAATTACTCCAATAGAATCTAAAACCTCTGATAATAAAGCGGAAAATAATGAAATAATAAAGTCCTCAAATGAAACTACCACATCTACTTCAAATACATCCCAAAATTCAACTTCTTCAGATACTGAACAGAATAATACCTCATCAGATGAAAGTAATGATGATATTGTTCAACAATTATTGGCTTCTTCTTTAGGTGAAGATTCTAAACAAAATGCAAAAGATAACATTCAATGGAATTCTGGTGCTAATAGGTGGGCAGTAAAGAAAGTAAAACCTGTTTTACCGAAAAAATATCAGGAAAAAGGTAATACAATTTCGTGTAAAATATATATAGAAATAAATAAATTTGGTTCGGTTATTTCAGCTATAATTATTCAATCTACGGGATATCCAGAATTAGATCAATATATTATTTCGGTGATTAAAGATTGGAAATTCAATCAGGTTACCTATGATAAAATAGATTCGGGGTACATTACTATAATATTTGTTTTTAGTTAAATTATCAAAATTTTGTTTTGATTGACTTTTCATCATAAAAATGTAGAAGAAACTCAGATGAGAAATTAATATCACCAAGGAGCAATAAATGCTTTTTAAATCAAGAAATTTTTTCTTTTTAATATTTTTGATTTTAATTTTTTCTTATTTATCCATAAATCTTTATGCACAGCAATTATTAACAATAGAAGATTTTATAGGAAAAAAAATATCTAAAATTATTATAAATGGTTTAAATACAGTAACAAAAGAAGAAATACTTTTTTTACTTCCATTTAAGGAAGGAGATATCTTAACTATATCAAGTTTAAATGATATCATACCTCTTTTATATAAAACAGAGTATTTTAAATCAATAAACTATGAACTTTCTTTTGATTTGGATGGTTCGGTTATTATTACTATAAATGTTGTGGAAAGAGAACTTATCAATAAAGTTCAAATTGAGGGAAACAAAGCACTTTCAAAAGATAAGATTTTAGAAGTTTTATTAATCCAGGCGGGTGATTTTATATCTGAAATAAAAATAAAAAAAACAATTGAACTAATAAAAAACTTATATCTTGATGAGGGTTATGAAGCTCCAGATATTGAATATAGTATTACAAAAAACCAGGATAATAATAGTGTAGATGTTACCATTAAAATAAAAGAGAAAAAAAGATATATAATTAAAAATATAGTTTTTGAAGGAAACAAGGTATTTTCAGAAAAAGAACTTCTTAAGGTAATGCAAACCAAAAAACAATTTAAGCTTATTTTTGAATTTAATAAAGGTGTATTAAATCAGGGCAAAATCGAACAGGATTTAAAATCAATTTCAAAACTTTATTATTCTAAAGGTTACCTTGATGTTGATGTAAGCGTCAAAGATATTAAGGTTATAGAAACAGAAAAAGAAAAACATCTTACTTTGATTATTTTAATAAATGAAGGTGATCAATACACTTTAAATTCTTTTACAATGGTTGGAAATAAATTATTTTCTCTTTCAGAATTCTTAAAACCTGAATATGTAACGCCTAATGTTATTTATAATAAAGTTGCCATAGAATCTATAGCTGAGCAGATAAAACAATATTATGGAAACTATGGCTATGTATTTGCAAATGTTGATATTGAAGAAACTATTGATTATGTATCCCGAAAAGTAGATGTTGTATTTACAATTTCAGAAAATAAAAGAGCTCATATAGAAAAGATTATTGTAAAAGGAAATACAAAAACTAAAGATTATGTAATTATTAGAGAATTGATGATCCAGGAAGGAGAAACATTTAGCATCGATAAAATAAGACAATCCATATATAATTTGTATAATACACAATTTTTTAGTGCTGTTGATGTCCAATTTCAACCAGGTTCAGATGATACTTTAATAAATCTGATAATAGCTGTTGAAGAAAAAAATACGGGGCAGTTTAAATTTGGTGCGACATTCTCTCCTGGCGTTGCAAATAGTTTTGGTCTAAATGGAAGTATAGCTGAACCAAACTTTTTGGGATTGGGCCTTCAAATCTCTGCAGATCTTTCTATATATCTTGATAATAAATATGTTTTAACTCTATCCTATCTTGATAAGTGGTTTTTAGGTGAACCAATTCAATTTGGTGTCTATCTATCTGGTAGCATTGCACAAAATACAGGTTATGTAGATGGTGATTCAGATTCTGAACCAGATCCTGATCCTGATAATGAAGGAAGCTACCTTACTATGAACTACTGGCAGGATAAGTTTGGATTATCTTTTTCTTTTGGTAAAAGATGGAGACCTTATTTTTCTTTAATAAGTTACCTTTCATTTAATTTAATAAGATATCATAGTGTTGATGGAGTAGAAGCTATCCCATATGTTTCAGAATATGCTTTTAAGCCATTTATAGAATTTGCAAATGGTAATGATAATTACTGGTCATATTCTGGATCTATTTCATTACTTGCAAAATATGATACAAGAGATTATTATCTTTTCCCAACTAAAGGTTATTTTATAAAGGCAATGATTGGTTATTATGGCGGAGTATTATTTGGTGATTCACAGTTTATTAAATTAAACCTTGGTTTTAATATTAATCAGATGTTAATATGGAAATTTGTTCTATCTTTTAATACATCATTAGATTTTATCTTTCCACAACTTGATGGGCAGGTGGCTATAGCTCCAGAAGATTTATTGTATATCAATGGTTATACCGATGTTAGAGGCTGGAAAATTAAGATGGATCCATATTATGGTAAGGCTAAAGGAGTATTTTCTATTGAAATTCAAAGAGAGATAATTACACAAATGCTATCATTTGCATCTTTTATAGATGTGGGTTATCTATTATCTTCTCCCGCAAGTTTAATGAATATAAGTATATCAAATCTTTTCGGAACAATAGGTTTTGGAATAAAAATACAGATACCTCAACTTCCATTAAGATTATATTTAACTCATCCATTTGTAATAAACTCTAATGGACAAATAGATTTTCTAAAGACTTCATTCTGGTATTGGGATTTTACTTTAACTGTTGGGGATATTTTTACATTTTAAGATTTTAATTTTAATATTTGTTGAAATAAATAATAAGTTTATTAATAATTGGAGGAAGAATGAGAAAATATAATATTCTTATTCCTCTCGCTTTATCGCTTTTATTTTTACCAGTTTTTTTATCAGCAGATTTCATTAAGGTGGCTGTTGTAGACATGGAATATGTTCTTAAAGAATACAAAATAACTTTGGTCGATATAAAAAGGCAATTTTATATAGATGAGATGACTGCTAAATTTGAAAAAATTAAATCTGAAATTGATTTAATAGAAAAAAAACTTTCCAGTCCAAATTTGACTTCTGATGAAAAAACAAAATTAGAACAAACTCGTCAGGAAAAATTAAATGAGGTAATTCAACTTAGAGATTATTATAAAAAAATAGATGAGGATCTTCAACAAAATAGGCAAAAATATATTATGGAAGATATATCTTTTGCAATAAAAAAAGTATGTGAGAAAAAAGGTTATGCCTTAGCTTTAGATACCAAGATGAATGGAATTTTATATTATGCAGATTATATTGATATTTCCAAAGATGTTTTAGAATATTTGTTTATAATGATTGTTCGTTTTTTGAAGGATAATAATGTTACAAATCCAGAAAAATATGGAATTGATCCCAATCTTTATAAACAGTATTCACAATAATAAAATATACATCTTTTTGCAGTAAAAATTTTATCTTATATAATAAAAATTTTATTTTATATAAGGTGAAAAAATAAAACTAAAATTAGTTAAAGATATAAATTAAAGAGTTATGAATAGAGAATTATGAATAATTATATTAAAAAGGAATATTTAGTAGAAGAATTAGAAGATATTGCCAATATTAAAATTATTGGTAATCTGAAAAATAAATTTTTAACTGTATCCAACCTTGATGAAATTAAAGAAAGATCTTTAGTTTATGTATCTGATATCAAATTTTTCGATAAGGCTATTAATTCAAAAGCATCTGTTATAGTAATTCCATATGTTTTAGAAGAAAAAGCAAATGATTTTTGCAAAAATAATAACACAAAAACATTTGTTTTGAATGAAAATCCTAAACTTTTTTTTGCATATGTTACTTCTTTATTTAAAAAAAGAATTCCAAATTATGGAATAGATAAAACTGCTATTTTAAAATCATTTGTTGATGAAAAATCTGTAGAAATAAATCCTTTTGTTTTTATTGGCGAAAATGTAATTATAGAAAAAGATGTGATAATAGAATCTTTTGTATCTATTGGAAATAATTGCATTATTAAAGAAGGAACAACAATTTTTTCGGGCGTTAAAATATATGAAAATTGTGAAATTGGCAGAAATTGTATTATACATGCAAATACCGTTATAGGAGCAGATGGTTTTGGTTTTGTACCAGATAAAGAAAAATATCAGAAAATAGAACATCTGGGAAGAGTAGTCATTGAAGATAATGTGGAAATAGGTGCAAATTGTTGTATTGATAGAGCAACAATTGGTGAAACAAGAATAAAAAGAGGTTCAAAGCTTGACAATCTTGTTCAAGTTGCCCATAATGTCACTATTGGTGAAAATTCAATTATTTGTGCTCAGGTCGGTATAGCAGGGGGGGCTCAGATTGGCAATCATGTGACTTTTGCAGGACAGGTTGGAGTTTCAGATCATGCCATTGTTGAAGACAATGTTATAGCTGGAGCACAGTCGGGACTTACGCCTAAAAAATATGAAAAGAATAAATTTTTATTAGGAACTCCAGCAATTGATGCCATGAAATTTAAAAAATCAATTGTTCTTTTTAATCAATTACCTGAAATTGCAAGTAAATTGTATGAATTAGAAAGATTGATATTTGAAATAAAAACAAAAATTATTGACAATTAAATTTAAAATTAAATGTAAAAATAAATATTAAAATTAAATACAGAAATTAAGATAAAGATAAATATTTAGACAAAAGAATAAAGATAAAAAAAAGATAACGAAAAAATAAAGAAAAGATAAATAAAAAATAAAGAAAACAGTTATTTGATAGGTAGTTTATATTTATAATATATTTTAATTTAAGAATCTAAGGAAAATTATATGAATAAGATTGATAAAACAGCTAAAATTTCTAATGATCTTGTCATTGGAGATGGTAATCAGATTGGTTCAAATGTTATTATTAAAGAAGGTTGTGTAATTGGAAATAATAATATTATTTTAGATAATGCTATTATAGGTCCGTATGTTAAAATTGGGGATAATAATGAAATAGGTCATTATTCATATTTAGGTGGAGATCCTCAGGATCATGACTATATTAAAAATTCCATTTCATTTGTCGAGATAGGTAATAATAATATAATAAGAGAATATGTTACAATTCATAGAGGAACAAAAGAAAATTCTAAAACTATTATTAAAGACAATAATTTTTTAATGGCTTATACTCATTTTGGACATAATGTTATTGTTGGCAGCAATTGCACATTTACAAATCTTGTACAATTAGCAGGTTATGTAGAAGTTGAAGATAATGTTGTAATGGGTGGAATTTCTGGTGCCCATCAGTTTTGCAAAATAGGTGCCTATTCTATGATAGGAGCAAAAGCTTATATAAACAAAGATATTTTACCTTATTCTTTAGTTTTCGGTATTCCTGCTCAGGTAATAGGTATTAACTTTATTGGACTAAGAAGAGCTGGTTTTACTGCTGAAGATAGGGAAGCAATTAAGACTATTTTTCATATTATATATAATAGTGGTTTAGGTTTTTCAAAAGCCATAGAAAAAATTTCAAATGAATGTAAAGATGATAAGTTTGCTCAAAAAATTTTAGATTTTATAAAAAAGAGTAATAGAGGTTTAGCTTCTTTTGGATACAATAAATCAGAAAATGGATAATATTAGAATTTTAGCTATCGATTGGGGGAAAAAAAAATTAGGACTTGCTATTTCAGATCCTTTTAATTCATATGCAATTCCATTAAAACCATTGGTTAATAATGATAATATATTTAATGATCTTATTAAAATAATAATAGAGCATAGGATTAACCGCATATTGATTGGGCAACCTCTACTTGAAAACAAGCAAGAATCAAGTATGTGCAAGGTTATTAGGTCTTTTTCTGAAAGATTAAAAGAAGAAATAATTAAAGAAAATATTAAAGCAGAGATTTTATTTCAAAATGAGTTTTATAGTACAAAAAATGCTAAAATCCTGGCTAATGAATTTGAGACAAGTAAAAAAAAATGGGAAATATTTAAAGATTCATATTCAGCAAAAATCATTTTAGAAGATTATTTGAATGAGAATTTTTCAAATAAAAAATAATAAAATATTGTTGAAAAAAATCAACATCAATGTGAATATTCATAACAATACATTTATTTAAATCATTTAATTTATTGGTTTTTCAAGATATTTTTATTAAAATTTGATGGTATAAAAATTGCTCTAATATAATAAAATGAAAAGAAGAACAATCAAAAAATCAGTAGTAAGAAAAGGGATTTCTATTCATAATGGCCATATTTGCTCAATTACTTGCAAACCTTCATATTATAATAAAGGTATAATTTTTTATAATATAGCTAAAGATCCATATAAATTATATCCAATTCCAATTTCTCCTTTCGTAGTGACAGGTACTCAAAATTCCACTGCCATTGGTGGTAGATTTACTGTAAATACTGTAGAGCACCTTTTATCAGCTTTATCTATGCTTTATATTTCAGATTTAATTGTAGAAGTTGATGGAGATGAAATTCCAATACTTGATGGTTCAGCCTATTCTTTTGTTGATATGATTAGGGAAGCTGGAATAGAGGAACTTGATGAAGAACAGGAATTTTTAGAAATCAGTTATCCTTCATGGATTATTTCTAATGATAAATATATTATTGCAATGCCATCATCAACTTTTTCTGTTACTTATAGTATAGATTTTAGTAGTAAGACTCAACTTTTACCATATCAAGTTATTTATCTTACTTTAGATACAGAAATTTATATAAGAGAGATTTCAAGAGCAAGAACATTTGGATTTTTAGAAGATATAGAACTTCTTAAGAAAAACAATCTTGCTTTAGGGGGAAGTTTAGATAATGCTCTTATCTATACTAAAGATGGAATTTTAAATAAAGAAACAAGATATCAGAATGAAGCAATCAGACATAAAATACTTGATCTAATTGGAGATTTATACCTTTTAGGAAAGCCAATAAAAGGGCATATAATAGCTCATAAAGCAGGGCATAATCTTGATGTAAGGTTCGCAAAAAAACTTTACTGGGAACAAAGGAATAAAGAAAATTCTGAAAATATTAAAAAGATTATTGAAGATTTTGAAACTATATCTCAAAAATTAAAGATTTCTGTAAAGCCTAATACTTAGTATTCAAAGTATTCTCAAAGTATTCCCATTCTTATATTATTTCCTAATATTCATATTATTTCTAAATGATTATTTTTATTTTTTCCTGCTTGTACTTTTGTAATATATTTCCTTTTTTAAAAAAAAATTTATGAAATTTTATTTATAATTTTAATTTTTTTATTTTTATGTTAATTAATTTCATATATGGAAGGATATAATAAAGTTAAAAGTATTTTTTCTGAAAAAGCCATAAGTGTTTTAAAGGATTCACTTATAAAAAGTAATGGAAACGAAGTATTATGGGGTTGTAAATTAGATGAATCAAAAAAAGTAATTGATGAAATTGAAACAATATTTTATGGCTCAAATCAAAGTGTATTATTTGATAGAAGTAATGCAATAAAATATGATCTTATACTTCATAATCATCCTAGTAATATAATAGAACCTTCTGATGAAGATCAGCATATCGCTCATATTTGTGTTAATAATGCTATTGGATTTGCAATAATTGATAATAATCTTGAAGATTGTTATATAGTTATTCCACCAAAATCATTAAAAAAAAGAAAGAAAATAAGAGAAGATGAAGTTGAAAAAATATTTAAAAATCCATCACAAATTATTTTTGATATACTTCCAAATTACAAAATAAGAGATAGTCAAATTGATCTTGCTAAGAGTATTCAAAATATAATAAATGATGATAAAATAGGTTTTATTGAAGCACCTACTGGAATAGGTAAATCTTTGGGTTATTTGATACCATCAATTTTATATATAGATAAAAATAAAGTAAAAGTAATAATCTCCACATATACAAAAAATCTTCAAAATCAATTAATTAAAAAAGAAATTCCAGCAGCAATTAAAATACTTGATAAAAATTTAACAGTCGAAGTAGCATATGGAAGACAAAATTATTTATGTCTTCTTGCATATTCAAATTTTAGAAAAAATCAAACTTCATTATATGAAGCAGTAAGTCCAGAAAGTATTGTTGAAATAGAAAAATGGGTTTCTAAGACAAATAATGGATTAATATTGGAGATAAATGGGAATTATGATAGAAAAATAATAGATGAAATCAGGAGTAACTCAACTCTTTGCCTTTCAAACAAATGCAAATTTTTTAATGAATGCTTTTATTATTCAGCAAGAAGAAGACTAAATAATGCTGATATAATTGTAACCAATCATCATCTTTTTCTATCTTATGAGTTAATAGAAGAATTTTCAGATTTTTTTCCAGTATATAATACCTTGATTTTTGATGAAGGACATAACCTTCCAGATGTTATTGAAAGTATTTCGACTTTTACATTTTCTACATTTGAGATACAGAAAAAATTATATAAATTGGTTCAAAGTCAGCAGAAAAACAAAGGCTTATTTTATCTTCTTGAAAATAGTCTTTCTAAAAATAATTTGAATGATAAAACTATTGGTAAGAAAATTTTATCCCTATTGCCTGATTTAATTAATCAAGTATTGGAATTAGAAGGATCTATTTCAAATATACATAACCAAACTATTTATCAGATAATAAATCTAGCAGTTTCAAACAACTTAAGTAATAATAAATCTAAAATATTAATTAATTTAACTGATTTAGCTAAAATAAATCCTGAGGTATTAAAAGAAATTTATGAACTATTGGATGAAATTTTTAATCAAATACAATTTTTAGTTGATAATTCAGCTTTTCTAATTCAAGCACTCCAAATAATTTTGGAAAACAGAGTAAAAAAAGATGAAGAACTATCATCTTTACAATATTTGTATGCTAATATCAAGTCTATAATAAATTTTTTTGATGATATTAAAGATTTCCATGAAGAATTGTCTGATTTATTTAATAATAGAAGTAAATCTCAAAATCTTTTAAAGGTTTTATGGTTTGAAATTTCAAATAATGGTATTTATTTTTCATTTTACAATGAAGAAAGAGGACTTAATTTTAATAATATTGTTGATTCAAAGGTAAACTCAACTATTTTCATTTCTGCAACATTAGCAACTGAAAATTCATTTGATTATATAAAAAACCAATTGGGTCTTTCAGAAAAGATTAAAAAAAGTACAGAAGATAAGATATATCCTTCTATTTTTCCGTATGAAAAAAATTCTTCTCTATTTATAATAAAAGGCATCAACCCTTTAAATAAAAAGGTTTATACAAAAGATATTTCTGACATTATTATAAAGGTTTTATCTTCAACTAAAGCTAAGACCATGATTTTAACTACGGCATATAATGATATAAATGAAATTTCTGAAGCGATAAAAGATAATCATAAAGATATCAAACTTTTAATTCAAGAGAGTTTATTATTAAATAATTCATTGATTGATGAATTTAAAAAAACAGATAGAGCTGTTTTGTTAGTAAATATGAGTTTTTGGGAAGGTATAGATCTACCTGGAAAAGATTTAGA
>DAOOKC010000002.1:31764-47836 GCA_035385485.1 Exilispira sp. | reverse complement strand
TATTGATACCCCGATAAAGCTTTTATCGGGAGGAAATATTCAAAAATTAATCTGTGCAAGGGAATTAAGTTCTAATCCAATAGTAATAATAGCTGCTCATCCAACATATGGTTTGGATATAGCTGCAACAGTATATATTAGATCACTTTTAGTTCAAAAAAGGAATGAAGGAGCTTCTATTCTTCTGGTATCTGAAGATCTAGAAGAGATTTTATCTATATCTGATAGGGTAATGGTACTATTTAATGGTGAAATTTCTGGATTTTTTAAACCAGATGAAGTAAGTTTAGAAAAAATTGGACTTATGATGACAGGTGTAAAGTAGTATAAAAAAGTTTAACTTAAAAAATTGTGAATAATTTGTGAACAAAATATATTAACCTGTTAAAATTAAAATATTAGAACTTTGTAAAGCAATGATAATAAATGAGATTTGGTTATTTTGTGTAAAAAAATATACATTTTCTTTTTTAACAAGTTGTGAATAAATTGGGAATAAAATGGCCAAAACAATTTACTTTTTAGTGGTAGGAAAGCTATCTAATAAGAATATTAAAGCGATAATTGATGATTATATTAAAAGAACATCATCTTTTTTTAATATAATCCAGAATGAGATTAAAGAGTTGGGTTTTACCGGGAAATTGGAAATCGAAAAAGAAGGTGAAAAAATAAATAAAAATATAGAGGAAGATTCTTTTATAATAGTTTGCGATGAGTATGGACAAAAGATTGATTCACAAAGATTTTTCACAATTTTAGATGAAATTTTTGTATCTTATAAATCTTTGACAATTATAATTGGAGGGTCCTATGGCCTTTCTGATGATATTAAAAAAAAGGCAAATCTACTGCTTTCTCTTTCAAATATGACATTAACTCATCAAACAGCAAGATTGTTATTAACAGAGCAGATTTATCGATATTGCATGTATAAGCAAAATCATCCATTTGTTAAGTGAAGACTTGATTTTATATTTAAATCTTTTTTTATTTTTGCATCTATAATTGAAAACTAATTATCAAAAAAATAATTAAATAAATGGTGATTCTTCTATTTTTATTTTTTTATTTTATCATAAATCCATTTATTTGCATATTAAATGAAAAAAATATATGATTTTAAGATAATATTTAATTTTATAATATGATGAAGTTTTATTAAATGAAATAGAAAAAAATAGAAAGAAAAACATATAGATAGGATTAATCCTTAAATATATTAAAATTAAAATTTATTTGACATTCGATAAAAATATTGTATTTAAAAGTGCTGACGGGGAGTAGCGCAGTTGGGAGCGCACTTGATTTGGGATCAAGGGGTCAGGAGTTCAAGTCTCCTCTCCCCGAAATGCACCTGTAGCTCAGTAGGATAGAGCATCGGATTTCTAATCCGAGTGCCGCAGGTTCGAGTCCTGCCAGGTGCGTTCTCCTTGTGGTGGATGTAGCTCAGCTGGGAGAGCGTCTGACTGTGGCTCAGAATGCCGTGGGTTCAATCCCCATCATCCACCCATTGAGCGCCCTTAGCTCAGCTGGATAGAGCGGCGGACTTCGAATCCTCAGGCCGCAGGTTCGATTCCTGCAGGGCGCGCGTATATGGGTCGCTAGCTCAGCTGGTAGAGCAACTGACTCTTAATCAGTAGGCCAAAGGTTCGAATCCTTTGCGACCCAATATCAATTTTAAAAATAGCTATAAATTTAAATATTATAAAACAATGCGAGTGTGGTGGAACTGGCAGACACGCTAGACTTAGGATCTAGTGCCTTAGGGTGTGTGGGTTCAACTCCCTCCACTCGCATTTTATATCAAATAAATGAATCAAGATTTTGAAAAAAAAGATATTACAAAATATTTTTATCTATTTTTTATAATAATCGCTTTTACATTTTCAGCTTTTTCTATTATAACTCATTATTATTTATCAGTAATTCAGAAAGTTTCTTTTAAAGAATTTAATATAAATAAATTTTTAGAGAGAAATCTTGGATTTTTTTATTATTTCACATTGCAATCAAATTTGCTTATTTTTTTCATATATTTATCGTTGCTTTTAAAAATAAAAAAAATTAAAATTAATTACACAGAAATTAAAAAATTAATTAAACCTTCTATATTAAGTGCTGCCTGTGTTTATATAATAATCGTAGCCACTGTATATAATGTTATCTTAAGAAGACTTTACAGTCCAGTCGGGATTCAAAAAATTATAGATAATTTTCTTCATCTTATTAATCCCGTACTTTATATAATATTTTGGCTTATATTTTTGGATAGAGAAAATTTTTATAAAAAAAATTATCTTTATTATTCATTTAGATGGATAATTTATCCGTTAATATATCTTTTTGTTGTTTGCTTTATAGGCTTTTTTATAAGAAAATTTCCCTATCCATTTTTAAATTTCTATAAAATTGGTTTTTTACCTTTCATTTTAAATATTATATTTTTGATTTTATTCTTTTTCTTTATATCTTTTTTAGTATATATTATTGGTAAAATAAACTTAAATAAAACTAATTTAAATAAAAATAAGGATTAAAGCCCAGCAATATCTACACCTTCAAGATAAATGCCATCTGGTCCAATATAACTTCCGCTTTTTACAATTTTATTTGTTAGTTTCATAGTATGAATAAGGTTTCTTATATTTCCAGAAACAGAACCACCTTTTATAGGAATTTTTTTGCCATTTTTTGTTATATAGCCAAGTCTTATTTCTGATGAAAAGTCACCTGTAATATCTTTAGGACTAAATGCACTAAATCTTAAAAGATGAACTGTGCCTTCTTTTGAAGTAAGTTCTTCAATAGAACTATCTCCTTTTTCAATAATAAAATTTGTGGCTGGACCTGTATAAGGTATGTTTAAGTACTGTGAATACTGAAGTTGAGCAATGTACTTATTCATCCTGTTTTTCTCAATAACAGTAAAAGGAGCCAAAGGAATACCATATTGATCTGATATTGCAGAGTAAATACCGCCTTTAATTTGAGGGTCAACTTTAATTGTTAATGAATTTTTGGGAAGGTTTTCTGCTATAGGTTGATCAAGTTTTAATAAAGAAAATCGATTGTAAACAGCCATTGCATTTGAGTGAGTGTAGAAAAAACTGAAAAAATCTTCGAGAGCTTCAAGACTAAATACAACATTATATTTACCTGTAGAAAGTGGTTTTGCGTCAATACTATCTTTAGCATAACTTGCTTGATCTTTCAGTATCTGCTCGACTTTTAAATCATCAATAAAAACCGCCTGGTCAGTAAAAAAACTTTCAGTTTCAAGATTTTTACCTGCTAAAAAGACACCTTCTATCATTAACTTTGTATGGTCAAATTCATATGAGTTTTCTGCAGAAGTAGTAAGTTTTTCTTCAATATAAGAAACAAAAAGCTCTGTAGTTGAAAGTTTTACATCGGTAAATTTTAAACTTAAATCTTTTATTTGAGATGATAACTTATAACAAACAGAAGAAGGATCTTTTTTGATTTCTATATCTGTATTTGAAAAAGAAGGATATTGGTATTTTTTTTGTGGAATTTCAAAAAATGGATTTTTTACAAGTTTTGCAGCTATTATTGCATCTTTTATTGTTTTTTCTATCTCTTCATCAGAAGATTTTTCAGAAATTGTAGCTGTAGAGTTGCCAATGAATTTCCCATTATTATCTTCATTAATTACCCAGAGAAAGATAGTATGTTTTTCTGTCTCTCCATATCTTTGATTTTCAGGTTCACCAAATATGAAATAACTTTCAGCTCTCTTTTCAAATATGCTTTTTACTGTCCAAAAATAAATATTTTGTTTTTTTAATATATCTATGACTTTTTGATGAAATGAATTTTTCATTATAAATCTCCTTTAATTTATGCCAGTCGTGCTTTAAGTAAAAGATGAGGGCCAGCATCAGTGACTTTAACCCATTCTTTATGACCTTTACCACAATATCCAAGTGAAGATATCTTAAAATCATTACCAACATCACTTATACTCATAAGTAAATCTGGTACATATCCGGTGACAATAACTGGTGAAAAGACCTTTCCCGTAAAAGAACCATTTTTTATTTCTGCAGCATATAATGCTTCTAATTGAATACCCCATCCCTTAGGATCTTCCATGCCATTTGTCGCATGATCAATATAAAAACCATAATCGACCTTTTTAAGCATATCATTAAAAGGTGTTTTACCATTTTCAAAATATGTATTTGTCATTCTTGCATAAGCCTTATGGCTATAAGATTCCCTTCTCCCATTTGGAGTTCTTTTAATTTTTAATCTGGAAGCTGAATTTAAATCTGTAAGACCCGAAATTAATATACCATCTTTTATTATCTGTGTAGCATTAGCAAGCTCGCCTTCATGGTCAAAATAAAATGATGCACATGCTTCATTATCTTTAAGTCCAAGAATTGGACTATCCCACATATTTACAAGTTTTGAAGCGACCTGCTTTCCTATATATTCTTCACCTGTTGCTCTTTTTTTTAAAAACATATCTGTTTCTGTTCCATGACCAAAAGCTTCATGAGCAAACATCCCCGCCATAGCAGGTGAAAAAATACAGGTATAAGTGCCAGGAGTAAGTCTTGGCGCACCTAAAACCTTAATCCCATCCTCTACAACTTTTTTTACTTTTTCTTCATCAAATGAAGCATGTTCAAATCCGCCAATTTTAGCAAAACCATCAAACATTTCAGCTGAATATTTCCCATCTGATAGAATAAAAAAATAAAGAGACTCAAATCTGCATAATCTTTGAAAAAGTTTTTTATTTCTGTTAACAAAAAGTTCATCTCTTTTTTCATAACCAAGTCTAAACATAGTCATCTGAATTAATTTTGAAAGTTTCTCAATTTTGCTTCTATTCTCCTTCGCCTTATCTAAATATGTAGATAAATCTATAGAAGCAGGATCGATTTTAACTTCCTGGGAAAAATCCTTTTCTATCTTTTCACCCGGATCTATTATGACATCTTTTTTGTTTTTGACTTCATAAGATAAAAGATATTTTACACCATTGTTAATTTCTTCAGATGATAGATTACTTGAAAAGTATTCAATGAAATTTTCTCCATTGAAAATAGTAAGAGTAAAACCGGTTTGAGGATCAGGGAAAGAGACATTATCTTCTCTTGTTGAAGAAGTGATATTTTTAGATTCAAGTTTTTGTGCAAATGCAGATGCATAAGGGAATTTTTCTTCAAGCTTTTCTACAGCTTGTGAAAAATCTTTTTGGAATTCTTTTAATTCAATCATTTTTTATCCTTTAATTTTAATTTTTTACCCTTGTAGTTAAATTTTTAATTAGATTTTTGAGTTATGCAATTAAATTTTTAAACTTAGTATTTGAATTTATAAATTTACTTTCTCAATATAGATATTGGCTTTAAATTCATTTATCTCCCATTCTTTTGCACTAAGATTTGGTTTTTCATTTTCAACATCATGATATTGTAAAAATACACATAAAGTTTCATTACAAATATAATCTTTGAATTTTTCAATACTTTTAATTAATGAGGAAGATGTCCAGATAAAGACTTTTATTCTATCTGTGACATTGAATTCATTTTCCTTTCTCATGTTCTGAATCTTATTAATAATCTCCCTTGCGTCACACTCCATTTTTAATTCTTCTGTTATAGTTGTGTCAAGCGCTATAGTAAGATGTCCTTCATTTACTGTAGCCAAGCCTTCGGTTGGTTTTCTTTCGATAGAAATATCATCAAGAGAAAAATCGTAAGAAAAATCATTTTCACTTAATCTAATTTTTTCCCCTTTGATAATTTTCTCAATCTCCTTTGAAGAAAGATTAGCAAGTAATTTTTGAGCAACTGTTATATTTTTACCAAGAACTTTACCAAGTTTTCTAAAATTTGGTTTTGCACTATATTCTACTATACTGGTTTCTTCAGATGAAAAAACTACCTCTTTTACATTTAATTCTTCTTTTACAAGTTCAATAAAATCTGAAATTAAATTTAATTCATCTTTATATGGATCAATAATAATGACTTTTGAAAGTGGCTGTCTAACTTTTAAGTCATATTGAGTTCTTAAATTTCTTCCAAGTGCAACTGCTTTTTGGATAAGCTCCATTCTTTTTTCAAGTTCTATATCTATTAAATTATCAATTGCTATGGGGAAATCATTAAGATGAACAGATTCTGGCATTTTTTCTGTCTTCAGGTTTTTATATATTGATTCAGTTATGAAAGGGATATAAGGAGCAGCAACCTTTGTAAAAGTTAATAATATATAGTAAAGTGTATGATAAGCTTCATCTTTATCTTTGTCATTTTCCGATTTCCAGAATCTTCTTCTGGATCTTCTGATATACCAGTTAGTTAAAATATCAATAAATTCAATAATAGGTGGAATTGCCAAATATAGTTTATATGATTCAGTGGCTTCCGTAACCTTTTTAATAAGAGATTGCATGCTTGAAATTATCCATCTATCAAGTTCATTTGAAAAATTTTTCATCTTTTCTGGATTTTCTATCAACTCTTCTTTACAATTCCATTTATCAATATTTGCATAAGTAACAAAGAATGAATATGAATTCCAAAGTGGGAGCAATATATTTTTTACAATCTCTTTAACCCCATTTTCTGAGAAATTTAATTCCTCAGCTCTTATAACTGCAGAATTGACAAGATATAATCTTAAAGCATCAGCACCATATTTATCCATAATATACATTGGTTCGGGGTAGTTTTTCAGTCTTTTACTCATCTTTTTACCATGTTCATCAAGTACAAGCCCATTTACTATACAATTTTTAAAAGCTGGCTTTTGAAATAATGCTGCTGCTAAAACTGTTAATGTATAGAACCACCCTCTTGTTTGATCTAAACCTTCTGCAATAAAATCAGCGGGAAATCTACTTAAGAACTTTTCTTTATTTTCAAAAGGATAGTGTTCTTGAGCATAAGGCATACTGCCCGACTCAAACCAACAATCAAGGACTTCTGGAATTCTTGTCATTTGACCACCACATTTTGAACATGTGAAAGTCACATCATCAACAAAATGCTTATGAATATCGTTAAATTTTCTTCCACTAAGTTTTTCAAGTTCACCAATCGAGCCAATGCAAAGAGTTTCACCGCAGTCTTCACATTTCCAAACTGGAAGAGGAGTCCCCCAGAATCTATTTCGTGAAATAGCCCAATCTCTTGCGCCTTCTAACCATTTACCAAATCTACCATCTTTGATATGATCAGGTACCCAATTTATCTTCTGATTCGACTCTATCATGGTCTGTTTAATTGGTTCAATTTTGACAAACCATGTTGAAATGGACTTATAAATAAGAGGTGAGTCACATCTCCAGCAATGAGGATAAGAGTGAGTTATAGTCTCTTTTTTGACAAGAAGATTTCTTTTTTTCAAATCTTCAATTATAAGAGGATCTGCTTTTTTTACATGCATACCTTTATAATCAGTGACTTCTTCTGTAAATTCACCATTTTCATCTACTGGAGAAACGACTGGCAGATTATATTTTAATCCAGTATTATAGTCGTCTTCACCAAAACCAGGGGCAGTATGAACAATACCAGTACCATCTTCTATTGAAACATAATCGGCAAGGACTACCTTAAAAGCATTATTGTCTATATCTTTAAAATAAGGAAAGAATGGGATATATCTTTTACCTTCTAAATCTTTTCCGAAAAATCTTTTTTTAATGGTATATTCATCCTGATTTTTATAATAATGTTCCAATCGGGCTAATGCAAGTATATATCTTTCGCCTGATTGATGATCCAGTACTTCTACATACTCTACCTCAGGTCCAACTGCTAAAGCAAGATTTGAAGGTAGAGTCCATGGGGTGGTTGTCCAGGCTAAATAATATAGATTTTCATCATCTTTCGATCTGAATTTTATTGTAATTGCGGGATCTTTTACATCTTTATAACCCTGATTTACTTCAAAGTTTGAAAGTGGAGTTGCACACCTTGGACAATATGGAAGTATCTTAAAACCTTCATAGATTAAGCCTTTATCCCATAAAGTTTTGAAGACCCACCAAATGGATTCCATGTAAAGTGGATCCATGGTTTTATAAGCATTCTTAAAATCTACCCATCTTCCACTTCTGTTAATTATCCTTTCCCATTCTGATGTATATCTTAAGACTATACCTCTACATGCTTCGTTAAATTTATCGATGCCAAAAGCAAGAATATCCTTTTTTGTAGAAAGGTTTAACTCCTTTTCCATTTCATTTTCGACTGGTAACCCATGACAATCCCATCCCCATCTTCTGTCCACATGATAACCTTTCATGGTTTTATATCTTGGCACGATATCTTTTAAAAGTCCTGGAACAAAATGACCATAATGAGGAAGTCCAGTTGCAAAAGGAGGACCATCATAAAAAACGAAAGCATCGGAATCCTTCCTTATTTCAAGAGATTTTTCGAATATCTTGTTTTCTTGCCAGAACTTTAATATCTTTTCTTCTAATTCAGGGAAATCCACATGTTGACTTACTGGATCGAACATAAAAAACTCCTCAATCGATTAATATTTGTCTTATATTAAATAAAATATTACAAATTTTAAATAAATTTTAATTAAATAAGGTTTCAAAAAATAAAAAATTATAAAAATTAGTATAATATAGATTAGTTTTTTATCTAAAAATTTCTCTTATAAAACTTCATAAAAAGATAAATGATAAATTTTAAATCTCAAAAATTAATGCAAATCTTAAAAAAATAAAATTAATTAATAAATAATATGAAAACCATATTCAAAATTTATATAACAAATTTAACCAAAAGATAGGATTTTGCAAACATTAATAAAATGTTTTATCGAAATTCTCTTTTGGATATAAAGAATTTTACTATAAAGAAAAATATTATATTTAAAACAATTAAAATCAAAAGTGATATTAAAGATTTATTGTCAAAAATTTTTGGTAGAAAAATCGGTTGATTTGGGAAAGACATCTTATTTAATGGATATAAAATAAGCGATTTTAGCTGAATTGAAAAAATAATTACAAAAATATTAAATAATATTCCTGCTGCAGATGAATAAAAGAAATAACCCGAAATAAATGAAAGATTTACGAAGAAAAGAATAGAAGGAATTAAAAGAAGAAGTTGAACTACTAAATTTAAAAATATAAAAGAAGGAGGGAAAGCCGTATTATCCGAAAGTCTTGGTGGTCTTTGAGCAAAAATTAGTTTTGAACTTAGAGTCCAGCAAATTAAAGTTAAAAGAATACTTATAAAAAAAAGAAAAATAGTGAAGAAAAGAATTTTACCAAAGTAATAAGAAATTCTATTAGCAGATTGAGTAAATAATATATTTATTTTATTGCTTTTTATCTCTTCTCTAGTATCACTATCTATAAAAATACAATAGATTATTAACGACAGATAAAAACATATACCAAAAGCATAACCACCATAACTATAGTTTAATGGAATATTTTGATTTCCACTTAATCCAACTCTTTGAAGATGCAAAATAAATGTTAAGATTGTTGAGATAAAAAGTAAGGTAAAAGTGAAAATATAAAGTGAAATATTCTTTTTAGATTTTATAAACTCAATCTTCATAAATGATAGAGTATAATTCATTTTTAACTCCAATTTAGTCGTGTTTTTTTACTTTAATTCTTATCAAAAAATAATTCTTTTAAGTGTTTTTGTATTGGTTCTATAAACAATAATCCACTAAAATTATCTTTTATAAAATTATTAACAAATTCAATATTGGTAATAGAATCCTTATCAAATATAATTTCAAAACCGTTTTCTTTAATATTCAATGAAATAATACCTATATTATTGTTT
Organism: Exilispira sp.; assembly: GCA_035385485.1. Classification (GTDB taxonomy): domain Bacteria; phylum Spirochaetota; class JAAYUW01; order JAAYUW01; family JAAYUW01; genus Exilispira. The sequence goes on along the minus strand of DAOOKC010000002.1, from coordinate 38,006 downwards.
TTTAAAAAATTCTGAAGATTTTCTATCTGATTTTTATCTATATTTTTGTTGAAAAAGTAGTTTGCACCAATTATTTTCAGTACAGATAAAGATTGTTTATCTCCATCAAACTTTTTTTCTCCTTTATGTATAATTACGATATGATCTGCAAGTCTTTCGATTTCTTCAAGATAATGAGAAGAGAGCAAGATTGTACAACCCTGTGATTTAAGTCTTTCGAAATACTTTTCACAAAAATATATACCATCTATATCAAGTCCATTTGTTGGTTCATCTAGAATTAAAAATGAAGGGTTAAGTAAAAGAGCTGAAGATAAAGCAAGTCTTTGTTTCATTCCTCTAGAAAAAAATTTAACTGGTTTATTTATCCAATCTTCAAGACCAATTTCAATTAAGACTTTAATAATCTCTTTTTTAATATTTTTTTTATTTACAGTTTGGCTGTTATTTTCGACTCTGCTGTCTAAATTATTCTTTTTTTTATTTAAATTTAAATAATAAACTATTAAAAGATTTTCGAAGGCAGAAAGATTTTCATAAAAATTTTGCGAGTCAAAAATAAAAGTAGTTTCTATTTTGTTTCCAATGTTTTTCTCTTTTTTACCCTTATAAAAAATATTTCCATCATACTCATATAAAAGACCCGCTAGGATTTTAATTGTAGTTGTTTTACCAGAACCATTCAATCCAAGAAAACCAACTATTTCACCTTCTTTAATATTAAAAGAAAGATTTTTTACTGCCTTAAAATTACCATAATTTTTGGAAATATTTTCCAATCTTAAAATTTCTGACATAGTTAATCCTTAAAATTAGATATTAATTTTTATATTTATAACTTTTATATATATAACTTTTGTAATCTTTAAATCTTCAGATTAGTTTATTATATTTACTCATAATTTTTTATCAAAATTTTTATTTAAATTTTTATTAAAATTTATTAAAAATTAAAACTTAAAACAGATAGATTTGAAGTAAATTTAAGTAAATCTTTTTGATAAAAATGTAAAATAAAATATTCCGCTTTTTATATTTTCTTCCCAGAAATACTGAATAGTCAATGGAAGTTCTAAAATATTTTTTATTGAAATTGAAAATATTACTCCAATTCCAAAACAGTTGTTAATTAAATTTTGTTGCTTATTTATAAATAAAAAATCAAATGAAGCTATAAAACCAAAGTAAAATATTTGAGTATAAAAAATCTTAAAAAGAAAATCAAAGGAAGAAGAAAAAACAGATTTGCCATTTTCTATATTTTGGTTTGGTTCACTTCTTAAAACAAAAGAATTAAATATATAAGGATAGGAAAATTGATAATAATTTTGATTGTAGGTAAGAGTAATCTCCTTTCCATTATTAGGGACATTACCATAAATAAAACTGCTTTCATCAAAATAATAAACAAAATTTGATTTTAGAAATAATGATATAATGTTTTTAAGTTTAAAAAATGAATCAAAGTAAATAAAAAGATTATTGAATTCTTTATTATTTAAATTATATGAAAAAGATATAGATAATGGATTAAAAAAGAATGAAATATTGTTAGATTTAATAAGATAATTTTTTGAATTCAAACTAAAATAAAAATTATTAATATTAAAATTTAAATTTGAATTAGAGAATAAAGATGAATAAGTAATATTAAAATAAATGTTTTTAAAAACTGAAAAACCAAAAGACGCTGCAAAAATAGGGTAAAAATTTTCACTTTCAAAAGGATAGAATGAAAAGATAGATAAATAAAAGGGGAAAAAGCTTTTACCAAAAAAATAATTAAAATCACCAAAGAAAAATTTTGAAATATTTATCTCTGAAGATATATGATTTTTGAATTTTATAAAAATATTAACAGAAATAGATGATTCATCTTCATTAATAGCACTTGAAACTCTCGATACGAAAGGATAAGAAGAAAGTGTTTGCAAATCCATCTCCAAAAATTTTGGATTAAATGCCTTTCTTTCTTTTAATTTCATCTTTTGCTTAAAATTGGAAAGATAGATATTCGAATTTTTTAGGATAATTGATTTTATAGGTAAATTTTCTATAACCTCTATTTTGATATTTATTTCAATAAAGTTATCAATATTTGATTCATTGACTTTTCCACTCTGTGTTGAGTTTTCATATTTATTTTCAACATTGTTTTCATCTGCTGTACTATTTGAAGTATCATTGTGGATTTGCTGTAATTCCACACTTACAAAGCTAAAATATCCCCAGTTTAAAAGTTTTTCTTCAATATTAATTAAACTTTCAGATGATAAAATATCATTATTTTTTATCTTTAAATAATTTTCTATTTCAGTATTTGAGATGGTATTATTGCCCAAAATAATAATCTCTTTTACCATATATTGTTGCTGTGCAATAATGTTAATATTGATTAAAAACAATATTAAAAAAAAGAGAGAGGAGAGGAAAACAAATTTAATAAAATTATTCTTAATTTTCATTTTAATTTTCCCAATTATATCTGAATTTATTTATAAAATTTATTGAAATTTATTCAATAATAAATGATAAATTATAAAATTCCCTATGAAAATTATAATATTAATTAAAATTTTATAGGTGTAAAAAATATTTTTCCTGATTTTTTTATTATATTTATAAGATAAAAGTTTTGATTGTCTTTAATTATTAAAGTATATGGTCCTGAAAGGTAATAAACTGAAAGAAATTCATTTGATACAAAGATATTTTTATTTTCATTTTTTTGAAAAATAGTTTGATTTGAAGTATTTGATAAAAATATCGAAAATGTCCCATCGAAATTATACACAACATAATCAGTTATAGAATCTGAATTAAAATCAGTTTCATAATTTACTACTATTTCTGAAATAATCGAAGCTAAATCAAATGTAGAATAAAAATCAAAAGAAAGTTGTGATGAGTCTAATACATTTTGATTATCTAAAGATATTGATTTTTCAATTTGAACTATCGGGGATTTTGAAAATGAATCATTTATTTGAGGATAAAAAGATATAAAAATTGGGATTGATCTTTTCATAGATAAAGATAAAAGAAAATTTGTTGAAAATAATTTTGAACCAATATTTACAAGATCAATAAGACCATCTTTATTAAAATCTGTTAAGGCGATCTTACTTTCAATCCCCGATAATTCCTCTATAAAAAATTGATTTGATGGGGATGATTTAAAACCATCTTTATCACCCTTAAATAGATAAGTCAAAATACCTGTTTTATCCGAGTTGAAAACAGATGCCATATTGAAGTTAAAAATTAAAATATCGGGATATTTATCTTTATCGAAATTTAATATCTTAATATGTTCGTTGAAAAAAGAATAACCCGATCGAACGGAGACATATTTAGATAGATCAAGAGTCCTTGTTTTTGAAAATTGTTTTGAGTCTTTATCAAAAAAAGAGTACTCGATTTTAGTTCTATATTTTAATATTAGATCTTTATATCCATCATTATTTATATCTTCTAAAAGCAGATCTGGAAATATCATCAATATATTTTGGGATGCAGAAATTCCACCGAAAGAAGATTTGTAATTGTAATATGCCTGCAGCTGATAAGGATAAGATTGAATTAATTGTTTGCCTTCATATATTTCAATGCTATTTGTTGTAAGGATAAAAAGCTCATCTATTCTATCATTGTTAATGTCATAAGCAGATTGTATATAAGGGAAATCATTTGAAAAATGATAACCAAAAGCAAATTTTTTTAATGATAAAAATTTCTCTATTTTATAACCATCTTCATAAATATTTAATATAGATATTGAATTTTCTGAAAATAACAAAATGTAGGAATAATTTATATCTAATCTTGCTAATGAGAAAAAAAGATAAGAAGGATCAAGTTCTATATCAATTAATTTTTTTACTTTTAAATTTTCAAAAGAAAAAATGGCAAGATTTAATTTTTTAGAAATTATATTTTTATATATTGTTACAATCTCTTCTGTTTTTTCTCCATATAGATTAGATTTGAGGTATCTAATAATCTCGCCATTTGTTGAGATATTTGAACTTTCGGTTTTTGTGTTCTGTGAATATCCGATATCAATAAATAGAAATAGAAACAAAAAAAATAAAAAAAATATTAAAAGAATTGCTTTCCATTTTTTATTCATAGATTTTCCTTAAAAAAATATTTATTTATCGATAAATAAGTTATAAATGTAGATATATAAATCAATATTGCAAATTTTACTAAAATTTAAAGATTAATTTTTTATTATTTATGAAAATAGGTGTATTAAAAGATTTTTATTTTGATTTTTTGACTTTTTTAAAAAAGAAAGGGTTTTTCAAAGAAAATAATATTTTAATTTATAGTTATGAAAATTTTGGTGAACTGGAAATTGCTTTAAAAGCAAACCTGGTTGACATAATATTATCATCAAATTCTTTAATTGAAGAGGAAAAAGATGTTTATGATGAAATTATTTTTATAAAAAATGCTTATAAAATATTCGGCACACAATTTTTTTTAGAAAAACTAAGAAAAGAAGATGAAATTATTAAGGTAGGAATTCCTCAAAAGAATACTAAATTTAAAAAATATTTTTATTCTTTTTATAAAAATTTTTACGGTAAAAGTGAAAAGATCCAATGGTTAGAACTTGCAGATTATGAGCTTGGGATCCTTTTTGAAAATAATTATATTGATTTTGCAATTGTTTTTGAGCCTATTACATTTAAGATAATTACTAATAGATGTGCATCACTAGTTTCGCATAAAAACAAATATGAGATACCTTTTTCTTTTATCTATAAGAGAGAAAATTTTTATAATAGTATAGGTGAACAAAAAATTTTAAATTTTAATTTAGCTATTTCTAATATTAGAAAATCAATTATTGAAGAAAACTTACTTGAGCAGTTTTTATCCGAAAAGAATTCAAAATATTACTATTTAAAAACTTATATATCTATATTTATACAAAGTTTTTATATTGATGAAAAAATAAATTCTAAGCAAATCAATAAATTTAATATAGATAATAAAGATTTTTCAAATAATGAAGCTATTAATATTAAGAATGAAACTTATATTAATATATATCAAGCTAAAGATGAAAAATTTATAATAGATCATGAATTGATTTTTATGATAAAAAATGAGATAAATAAATTAATTCAATATGGGATAAATCAAACTCCTTATTGTGATATAGGAACCTTATCTGAACTTAAAATATTAAAAATTCTTATAGAAAATTTTAAGAATAGAGAAAAAATATATAAATTAAAGACATTAGCATTAAAAAATAAAAATTTTATTTTAAGCGAGGATCTTGAGAATAGGCAACAAACATTATCAGATTTATTTATGCAATTCAGAGCTACTTCTGAAAATCTGATGATCAAAAATATCCAGGTTGAAGAGTCTATAAAAGAAAAAGATAGATTAATTGCCATTATCAGTCATGATTTGAAAACTCCACTTTCTGGAATACTTTCTATGACTCAGCAACTTCTAGAAGATGAAAAAGATGAATCTAAAAGAAGAAAACTATCTATTATGCTTGAATCGGGAAATACACTTTTCTTGCTAATAAATAATCTTTTAGAAAATGCCAAAGATGTCTCGACTTCGAAAAGATTGGATGAAAAAATCTTTGATTTTAATAAACTTGTCTATTCGGTTGTTTCAAATATTAAAGAAAAGATAAAAGAAAAAGGGATAGAATTGAAGTTAGATTATGATGATTCTATTCCTAAAATACTAATTGGTGATTCATTGAAGTTAAATCAGATTCTTTATAATCTTTTAGGCAATTCAGCAAAGTTTACAAACAAAGGATATATTGAATTAAAATTAAAACTACTTGAAAAGGATATTAGCAGCTGCAAACTGATGATTCAAGTTTCAGATACAGGTATTGGAATTTCAGAAAATAAATTAGAGCATATTTTTGATCCATTTGTTCAGGAAGATGAAACAATTAAAGAAAAATATGGTGGAACAGGACTTGGACTTTCCATCGTAAAAGATTATGTTGAATTAATGGGCGGTAAAATAGATGCAAAATCAGAGAAAAATAAAGGGACATCTTTTACAATTATTTTAACATTTAGTCTGCCTAAAGAAAAGGAAAATGCTAAAGATATTACAAAGATTCAAAAATACATAGTTTTTAATGATGCTAAAATTCTAATTTTAGAGGATAATCTAATTAACCAAGAAGTTATAAAAGGTTATTTATCAGATTATAAGTCTTTAAATCTAGTATTTAA
>DAOOKC010000002.1:0-31754 GCA_035385485.1 Exilispira sp. | reverse complement strand
ATGGTAAAGAAGGATTAGAAGAAATAGAAAAAGATAAATATGATTTAATATTATCAGATATAATGATGCCCGAAATGGACGGAAAAGAATTTTGTATAAATTTTAGAAAGATCGATAAAGTAACTCCGCTTATAGCACTCACAGCTTTTAATAGTAAAGAGGATATAGATGAACTTAAAAGAATAGGTTTTAACTCTTTTATTTCTAAACCTTACACAAGGGAGGAGTTAGTTGGTGGTATTTCAAATTATATAAGTGTAAAGGAGATTATTCCAGAGGAAAAAAATTTATATGAACTTGCTGAAAAATCTAAAAATTCAGAAAAAATTGATAGATTTAAAAAATTATTTCTAGAAGATTTGAAAAATAGATATGACGAATTAAAAGCAGGTATAGAGAATAAAGATAAGGATAAGATAAGATTTTTTAGTCATAACTTAAAAGGGATTGCTCCGACTTTAGGCTTTCCTCAGTTTGCTGAACTTGCAGAAAAAGCTTCTTTACTTTACAAAGAAGACAGGTGGGATGAGCTTGTTAAAATAAAAGAAGAATTTTTAGAAATGGTTGATAAAATCTATAATGATCTATGATTAGTTTAATAAAATAATTTATAGAATAAAAAATTGAAACATTTGTTTAATCAACTTTAATTTATTTGAACTTAATCTTATGCTCATTTTCATCAAAATAAAAGGTAATAGGACCACTCATCTCTTTTTTATTAATATAAATCTCATCACCAAATTTAATGGTGACACCATCATATATTCTTGATTTTATAGAGACAACAGCATTTTTAAATGTAATAGATTTTCTTAAAGTATTAACAGTCTGCTCAATTTCTTTTTGTTTATCTATAAGATTAAAAAAGAGATCTATTTTTCTTTCAAATTCATCAAGTTTATTGTCAGGTAGTTTTGAAAGGAAACCTTCAGGATCCTTAAAATAATTTTCTCCAATAGCAAGTTTAGCCTGTTTCAATTTATAAGCTATAGCTATAGACTGTTGTTTAAGTTCAGCAAGTTTATTTTCACGATGAATATCTACACCAACTATTAAAACTGTGGGTACTGATAGTTTTGAACCCACTTCATTAACATAAATACCCTGAGAAGCAAAGATTTCACCCCCTATAATAATAGCCTTTCCTGTGCCTTTGATTATACCACCACATGTAATTTTTGAATGTAAAATCGAACTTGAAAACTGAATATTATTTTCGCATTTAATGACTGTATTTTCAATATATTCACATATAAGATTTCCTTTTACAAATATATTATTTTTTTGAGCTTCACCTGTAATTCCATGTCTAATATTACAATTCCCGCCAACCCTTAGATTCGAGTTAAAGACTGCATCTTCGACAATAAGATCGGCTGAAGTCTCTACAGTAAAACCAGGATTTATTTTCCCAATTATATGAATGGATGATTCAGATTTGATATTACCTGTTGAAAGATCAACATCTTTTTCGATTTTAAGTACATTGGAAATTGATATTTTATTAAATTCATCTACTTCAATTATACCATTTATTTCAGCACTTACTTTAGTTCCATCGATTTTTAAGTTTTTACCCAGTTTATAACCCGAACTTTTCTCGATTATAGCAGGCAATTCCTGTCCAAAAACATCATAGCCTTTTTCAGGTTTTTTAGCTGGGATATATTCTCCTATAACATCACCCGCCTTAACATTTAAAAACTTTTCTTTTTCCTTAAAATCGATGGTTCCATCTTCTTTTATTTTTCCAGCTTTTTCATGCAAATCAAAAAATAATTTTACCTCTTCTTCTCTTCCGTTAATAGGCTCTTTCCCTTTAGCGATAAGGATTACAATACCATAACCTTTTTTCGCATAATCGAAAGCTTTTTGAATATTTTCTTCTGAAGTAGTATTAATTATTCCTTTTTCTTTTATGGCTTCAAATATATAACTTACAGATAAATTGGGCGAAGTTTTTAAGTTAAAAGGAGGTAAAATAAGATATGCATAAAGATTGTTTTTTAATGTAATAATACAATCATATACATTTATTTTAATGCCACCAAATTCAACAAATCCTGTTTTTTTTGTACAAAACCCACCAAGTCCTTCATTATAATAAATATCTTCACCCTGAAAGTAATTTTCTATTCCCTCACCTTGAATAATAACTTCATCTGCAAAGAAAAAGTTGTTCTGAAGTTGTTGAAATAATGATTGGTTTTTGCTATCTTGTAAAATTTGAGAGATTAATTTTCTGACATTAAGAGTTTTGTCAAAGAAATATATCGCATCTTTTATACCCATACAATATCCTTATCGGTAGATTAGAAAAATATGAATACTTTAATTTGATTTGAATATAGCCCAGACAAGATTGTCTTTATACTTTTTAAATTGTAATTTCTCGTATAATTTTTGAGCAGCATCATTTGTCATTCTAACAAATAAAGAAGCTTCCCTCATCCCAAGTTCGATAAAAGAAAAATACAACATTTTATAAAGCATTATAAAAGCAAATCCATGATTTCTAAATTTAGGTTCGACATAGACTCCTCCAATTTGAAAAAATTTATCTGAAAAAGCATTCCATTCACATTTTGCAACTGGTTTAAAATTATGTTCAAGAAAAAATAACTTATAGTTTTTTAAAATCTTATGAAGATTCAATAGAATAAATTTTTCTGATAAAATAGTCATTGGATATCTCATCTCTTCGAATAAGTATCCTTTTTGTAAATTTATTAATCTTAATAAATCTTTCTTATCTGTTGCAAAACAAAATTTAATATCATTCTCTTTGCTATTAAAATAAGCCTCTAACTCATTCATTTTTTCAATAAAACATTCTCTATTAAGAGTATATACATAATATTCATTCATTTCTAATAGGTTGGACAATAATTTAGAATTGTAATTAAATAATTTTTTTGAGGTTATTGCATCACTTCCAAAATATTGTATACCTCTTCCTATATCCCATAAATTATTTGTTGAAAATAAAAAATAATTAAAAAGAGATATCCCTTCATCATTTAAAGAAAAAAGATGCAATTCGCCATTAGATTTATTGTAAGCAGAAATAAAATTACAAATATTATTCATAAATTTATCGGGTAAAATAAAACTGAATTTTTCAGAGTTCGAATATATCGCATGATGCAAATAAATATTTTTGCAACCATTATTCTCTAAAATAGTAAGAAGGTGAGATTTTTCTTCTACAGTTAAATTGTTTTTAATTTTAAATCCGTTTTTCATTTATTCTAAAAATAAAATTTTATTTTAGATTTCAGAAAAAATTTATTAAATTCGATTTTAAATAAAAATTGTTCATAAGTTATTTTTATAAAGTCATGAGATAAATAAAAAATTGATTACAGGTAAAATGAAAAATATATAAAATAAAAATACCAAGATAAACATACTGATATATCATTAAATTGAATGTAAAACATAATTTTAATTTTAATAGATATTTTTTGTTAAAATTCATACAATTAACTTGTTTATTGCATTATTATTTTATATAACATTTAAATTTTAAAGTTCTATAAATTAATGTATAATAAAAGTAAGTAAAAATCTTTATGAAAATAAATGAAAACTTTAAAGATAGGAGAAAATAAAAATTAGTATGAATAAAAAAATACTTTATAGAATTTTTATTTTAACTTTAATTGTAATTGTTTTTATTATTATATTTCAAAATCCAATTTTTTCAAATCATGTAAATAATGAGACTTTGAAACTTAAAAATATATTAATTTTACATTCATATAATCAAGGTTATGAATGGTCTGATAATATTCAGAGGGCATTAATAGATAATATATCGGTATTGGAAAATGTCGAAATATATACGGAATATCTAGATGCAAATCGAAGAGATCTGAATGATCAATATTTAAACGAATTTGAAAACTATTTAAAGATTAAATATAAAGATATTAAGTTTAATTTGCTTATTACCGTTGATGATAATGCATTTGATTTTATGTTAAAAAGAAGAATGTTTATATTTGGTGAAGACATTCCTATGATTTTTTGTGGAGTTAATGACTTTGATAGGTCAAGGATAAAAGGTTATAAAAATATTACAGGAGTGAATGAGGAAAAACCAATAAAAGGAAATATTGAACTTATTTTAAAGATAAATGAAAAAACATACATGAAATTGAAAAAAATCGGTGTAATCGCAGGTTCAAGAGTATCAGAAAGTAAAAATATTGAAGCATTTAAGAAAAATATGAGCTTAATCCCTTCGAATATAAGAGTTGATATATTTGAAAATCTTGAATTTGATGAAATATTAAAAAAGTTAGATGATTATAGTGAAAATGACGTTATTTTATATCTTTCTTATATTTTATCTCCATCAAAATTAAGACATCATAATAATATAAACTTAAAAAAAATTTATGAACATACTAAAGCTAAAATATTTGTTGTTAATGATCATTTAATAAAAAACTTTGTTTTTGGCGGTTTAGTCGTTACTTCGTATGATCATGGCGAAGATGCTGCAAAAATGGCAATAAGGGTTTTAAAAGGAGAGGATATAAATAACATAAAAATAAAGATGGTTGCAATAAAAAAGCCGGTCTTTAATTATGGTTCTTTGTTAAATTATAAAATTCCTTTTGGTATATTACCAGAAAATAGCATATTGGTTAATCTTTATGAGAATGATAATTACAGAGAATTTTATAAAAGTAAAAAACAAAATGATATTTTAAGTTATGAACTATTTCAAAATTATGGTCTAATTATGCTTTTAATCGATCCTGAAAATGGGAATATCATAGATGCTAATAGGAGAGCCAAAGTATTTTATGGATATGATGATATTACAAAGATGAAAATACAGGATATAAATACTGTGAGTGAAGAAGAAATAAAAGCAGAAATGAAAAAAGCAAAAGAACTTAACAAAAATTACTTTAGTTTCAGGCATAGACTTGCAAATGGGCAGATTAGAGATGTTGAAGTATATTCATATCCAATAGAAATTTATGGGAAAAAAGTATTATTTTCAATTATTAATGATGTAACTGAAAAAGTTTTAGCAGAAAAATTAAAAAAAGAAGAGCAAAAAAGAGTTTTTATTATATTGATCGCCTTTTTAATTATATCTTTTCTTTTTATTTTTACTTTAAGTATTTATTATATTAACAAAAGAAGATATACTAAAGAACTTGAAGAGAAAAATCATGATTTAGAAAAAGCGAATCATGAAATAAAGTCTCTTCAAGGGATAATACCGATCTGTTCAATCTGTAAAAAAATAAGAACAGATGAAGGATACTGGCAATCAGTTGAAAATTATATTTCAAATCATTCAGAAGCCCTATTTTCACATTCTATCTGCCCCGATTGTGCAAAAAAATACTATGGAATAGATGTAAATGAAGTTAAAGATTCAGATTAAAATATAAAAACTGAAGGATATGATTTAAATTAGCAGGAAATATACAGGTAATAAAATTAAATAAAATGTAATAAGATTAAATAAAACATCAAAAAGAGAAAAATAATAAAAAAAAATTAAAAAGATATTTGAAAAATAAAATTAAAATATTATACTAATTTCGTAATATAATTAGCTTGGGGGAGATATGCATAAGAAATTATTTGTTCCTGGTCCAATTGAAGTAGCTGAAGATGTTTTACAGGCAATGAGTGCTCCAATGATTTATCATAGAACAAAAGAAGCGTCTGCTTTACAGGAAGAAATAGCTGAAGGGATGAAAAAGGTAATGCAGACTAAGAATACTATCCTTTTTTCAACATCATCAGGTACTGGTTTGATGGAAGGCTCAATCCGCTCATGTACTGAAAAAAGAGCTATAGTCTTTTCAGTGGGAGCTTTTGGTAAAAGATGGTATGAGATTGCCGTTGGAAATGGTGTTCCTGCAGATATTTACACTGCTCCATCTGGTGAAGCTATAACACCCGAGATAGTAGATCAATATCTTTCAACTGGGAAATATGATGTTATGACTATAACACATAATGAAACATCTACTGGTATTATGAATCCTGTTGAAGATCTTGCAAAAGTCTGGAAAAAATATCCCGATATAGCTGTTTTAATGGATACTGTTTCTTCTATGGGTGGTGTTAGCATTAAAACAGATGAACTTGGTGTCGATGTTTGTTTAACATCTTCTCAAAAGGCTTTAGGACTTCCTCCTGGACTTGCTATCTGCTCAGTATCACCTAAAGCACTTGATAAGGCAAGAAGAGTAAAAAATAGAGGTTATTACTTCGATTTACTTGAACTTTATAAATATGTGGCTGAGAAAGAGCCATATAACCAATATCCTTCTACTCCAACATTATCTCACTATTATGCATTAAAACATCAGTTAAAGAAAATACTTGAAAAAGAAGGACTTGAAAATAGATTTAAAAGACATCTAGAAATGGCTGAATATACAAGGAATTGGGCTAAAAAATATTTCGCTCTTTATCCAAAAGATGAAAAATGGTGTTCTGTAACACTTACAACAATTTCAAATACAAGAGGGCTTTCTGTTAAAGGTTTGAACGAAGAACTTGGCAAAAGAGGTTTTATGATTTCCAACGGTTATGGTGATTTAAAAGAAAAGACCTTCAGAATAGCTCATATGGGTGATTTTACTGTAAAAGATATTCAAGAAGTCACTGGACTGATTGAAGAGATCTGGAACTTAAAATAAAATAATTTTAAAATAAAATAATTTTTTATTAAATTTAAAAGGCTTATAATTTACTTTGGCAAATTGTTGTAAGAAGATCATTTTGAGTAATAAAACTTTATTAAGAAATAAAGGATCAAAAAGGGAGGATATCCCTCCCTTTTTTCAACATTTTAATAATTTTTCTTGATTTCTTTTTCTTAAAAGGTTATTTTTTTAAAGATATTGAAAATGAGGGTATAATATGGCATGTTTATTCGATTTTACAAAAGAAAAAACAAAAGGCATTCTTAAAGTTACAATTCCACTTAATGATATTGAAGAAAGATATCAAAAAAAGGTTAAAGAAAATTTACCTAAGATTAAGGTAAAAGGTTTTAGACCTGGTCATGTTCCTGTAAATATAGTTGAGAAATATTATGGTCAGCAATTCAAGTTTGACGCACTAAATGATATTTTATCAGAGGAATATAAATCTTATATTGATAAAGAGAATATTACACCAATTTCGCAGGCAAATATCGATTTTGATGAAAAAGATATTGATTTTACAAAAGATGTTAAGGTAACATTGACTTTTGATTTACCTCCTTATGCTAAGTTGGGAGATATTACAACATTAAAAACAGATAGGATAACTATAGAAGTTACTGAAAAAGATATTGAAAAAGAGATAGAATCTTTCAGAAAAAGATATATTATCATGGAAGAGATTGATAGCCCTATAGAAAAAGATTTTTATGCTGATATAACGGCTAAAGCTTTTGATGAAAATGGAGAACTTCTTAGAACAATAGATAGAACATTGAAAGTTGGTGAAAATCTTAGTAAATTAAACCTGGATGATCATCTTTTAAAACTTAAAAAAGGTGATACCACTACTTTTGAAGTTAAATATAATGATGATGTTGTCTTTTCAGATTTTAAAAATAAAAAGATAAAATATGAAGTAACTATAAATAGTGTAAAAGTTTCAAAATTACCAGAATTAACAGATGAATTTGTAAAAGAAAAGGCAAATATAGAAAATGTAGAAGCATTTAAAAAAGATATAGAGAAAAAACTAAAAGATTATGCTTCTTCTTTTGAAAAAAACTATAATCTTGCTTTCATTTATGATAAGATCAAATCAATTTCTGAAATTGAAATACCTCAATCTCTAATAGAGGATAATGTTGAAAATGAAATAGATAGATATGCTGCAAATACATATGGAATAAAAAGAGAACAGCTTGAGCAGATATTAAAACTTACAAAATCCTCGATGGATGATTTTAAGAATAACATAAGACCATCAGTTGTAAAAGATATAGAGGTAGAATTAATACTCGATAATATAATAAAAGAAAAGAATATAGAACCAGATGAAAAGATGTGGCAGGAATTAAAAGAAGATCTTTCTAAAGAAATAGAAGATAAATCAAAAGTAGATGAAGAGATTGAAAAAAGAAAAGCAAATTATGAATATTACTTGAAAAGAAAAGCTGCTCAAGAGTATATTTTGGAAAATGTTAAAACTGGGAAGACCAAAAAGTATGAGTTTAAGGATATAACTACCCTTTCAGAAGAACTTGAAAAATTACTCAATCCTCAGAAAGATAAAAAATCAGATAAAAAAGAAGAAAATGAATCAGAAAAAAAAGAGGATAAAGATTCTAAAGAAAAATAAGATTTAAATAATTTGAAAACAATTGATAGCTATAGTGAGGGATAGATGAAAGAGAAGAATTATCTTGTTCCAATTGTTATTGAACAAACTTCAGCAGGTGAAAGATCTTTTGATATTTTTTCAAGATTATTAAAAGATAGGATTGTATTTATAGATGATGAGATAAATGATCAAACAGCAAAACTTGTAATTGCTCAGCTATTATTTTTAGATTCTGAAGATCCTGATAGAGATATACATCTTTATATAAATTCTCCAGGTGGAGTTATCACTTCGGGACTTGCAATATATGACACAATGCAACTTATCAAACCAGATGTTTGCACCATCTGTATAGGGCAGGCAGCTTCAATGGCAGCAGTTTTACTTGCAGCAGGGGCTCCAGGGAAAAGAACAGCTCTTCCACATTCAAGAATAATGATACATCAGCCTTGGGGAGGTTTCCAGGGTAAAGCTTCAGAAATCGAGATTCAGGCTAAAGAGATGGCGAAAATGAAGACTCAGATTCTTGAGATTTTATCCAAGCATACTGGCAAATCTATTAAAAAAATTGAAAAAGATATCGAGCTTGATTATTTTATGGATGCACAGTCGGCTATAGAATATGGATTAATAGATAAAATTATCGAAAGCAAGGCTAAAGAAAATAAATAAAAGTAAAAACATTATGATTAAGAGATTGAAAAATGGGTAATGAATTAAAAAGATGTTCTTTTTGTAATAAAAGCTCGAAAGAAGTCAAGCAATTATTTGTTGGCACAACTGCAAATATTTGTGATGAATGCATCGAGTTTTTATATGATCTTGTAATAAAACAACAAAGTAGAAACAATTTACCTAAAGAAGCACTTGATTTTAATAAGATTAGACCTACTGATATTAAAAATTTCCTTGACCAGTATATTATAGGGCAGGATGAAGCCAAGACAGTATTATCTGTTGCAGTATATAACCATTATAAAAGGATTTATAGTAAAAAAGTTAGTGATGTAGAAATTGATAAATCAAATATCTTGCTTGTTGGTCCAACAGGTTCGGGTAAAACACTTCTTGCCCAGACCTTAGCAAAATTTTTGAATGTTCCTTTTGCTATAGCAGACGCTACAACATTAACCGAAGCGGGATATGTCGGCGAAGATGTAGAAAATATACTTTTAAGACTTATTCAAAATGCCAATGGTGATATTAAGGCAGCTGAAAGAGGAATAATTTATATCGATGAAATAGATAAGATTTCAAGAAAGAGTGAAAACCCTTCAATTACAAGAGATGTTTCTGGTGAAGGAGTTCAGCAAGCCCTTTTGAAAATTATAGAAGGCACAATTGCAAATGTTCCACCTGGTGGTGGTAGAAAACACCCATATCAGGAATTTATCCAGATTAATACCAAAGATATACTTTTTATCTGTGGAGGTGCTTTTGTCGGACTCGATAAAATTGTCGCAAGAAGGATAAAAAAGACACCTATAGGGTTTAATCGTGAATATGTAAAGGTAGATGATAAGGTAATAAATTCAAATATAGAAAGTGAAGATTTAATAAAGTTTGGTTTGATTCCCGAGCTTGTGGGAAGACTTCCAGTTGTGGTTACCCTTGATGATCTTAAACTTGATGAACTAATAAGAATTTTAACTGAACCTAAAAACGCAATTATAAAACAATATCAATATTTAATGGCTTTAGAAGGGAAAGATCTTGTCTTTGAAGAAGATGCACTTAAAGCAATAGCCGAGCTTTCAATAGAAAAAAAGCTTGGTGCAAGAGGACTTAGATCAATTATTGAGAAAAAACTATTGAAACTTATGTTCAATTCTCCCGAAATGGTTGATGTCAAAAAGATAATCATAACAAGAAAAGTTATAGAAGAAGAGATAAGTCCTATTTTTGAATATAAGGAAAAACTTTCTTCAGGTTGAAAAACTGAAAAAATGGTAAGAAATCGAAATTAGAAAAAAATGCATCAAGATAAAGTCATTGTTGCTATCGAAAATTTACCTGATGAAATTACTTCTTATTTAAAAGATAACTTTAAGTTTTATGATTTATCTTACTATCTTAAAGACTATAAGACGATAAAGGATTATCGAAAAGATAGCAGGCAGAAGTGGAATAATATATTAAAAACACTGCCTGCTTTTGAAAGACCCGATATCGTTCTTTTTAGGACCTATACCATTTTAGATAAGTATATAATAGATATATTTCCTCAAAAAATCTTATTTTTAAGAGCCGGCTCAGGATATGATAATATTGATATAAGATATGCGATAGAAAAAGGTTGTGTTGTAGAAAATACCCCTTTAGCAAATACAAATTCAGCATTTGAACATACGGTATCCCTTCTTTTTGCAGCACTGAAAAAGCTAACTTTGTTTGATAAGGTCACAAAGGATGGCAACTGGCGTGATAATATTGGACTAAATATCGAAGCAGCCGGTAAAAATATCCTTGTTATTGGTTATGGTAATATTGGTTCAAAAATAGCTTGCTTTGCAAAAAATTTAGGGATGAATCTATTTTTATATGATCCAGTTAAGTCACTTTCTGGTTTATATGAAAAACTTCCAGAATTTCAAAATTACAGTGATGAGATAAGATATATTTATGATTATGATTTTACCCCTTTATATGAAATGCTAAAAAATATGGATATAGTGACATTTCATGTACCTTTATATGATAAGACTTATAAGATGATAAATAATGATTTTTTAAATTCATTGAAAGAAGGTGCCATATTGATAAATACCTCTCGAGGTGAGCTTTTTGAAAAAAATAACACTATCTCATATTTTAAAAAACATAAAAATTCTATTCTGGCAACTGATGTCCTTCCTGAAGAGCCATGTTATGGGAAAAATCCTTTTTTTGAACTTGAAAATTGCATAATCACCCCTCATATTGGCGCCTATACAAAAGAAGCAAGAGCAAGGCTCAAAGAAGAAGTTATAAAATGCATCGATTCTTATTTAAATGAAAAAAAGATCCTATATCCCGTAAATCCAAATTTCTATTTTTCTCCTTATTTCGCTTATTGATAATCCATATTTACTTATTAATTATCTATATTTTACCTTTTTTAACCCATATTAGTAAATTCTAAACTAAAGGCAACTGTTGGGTTCCCTTTAGAAGAAAAAGTAAAACTTAAAATGAGAATAATTATTTTCAAAATTTAAATTAATTGTAAACTTTAATATTTTGTTATGTAAATTTATTTTGTAAAGTTGACAAAAAAAGGGATAGTAGATTACTATTATAACTTTTTAAAATATTATAGGATAATCATGGTAGAGTTTTCCAAATAATTATAGAAGATTAGAGAAGATATTAAATCTTTTTAATAAAGAAGAATATTATGATTGATAAAAGTTCACGACATTCAAAAATTATAGGTAATTTTAGTGAGAATTTGTTATGTATTTTTCTATCTAGATCGGGGTTTGAAGTAACAATAATTGATCATACTGGTTTAAATATAATTGCATATCATAAAATGACAAAAATAAACTGTTGGCTGCATGCGAATATTTTAATTGCGAACCCTGGATTGGAATTTATGTTGAAACAGAAAAATATGCGGATTTGTATTTAATAAGTCTTGAACATTATGAAGGTTGCTATAAAACAAAAGAAGATAAGGCAATTGATGATTGGAAAATGAATGATAAATATAAAGAAGCATATAGAAAAGATGAAGATATTTGGAAAATTCATTTAGATTTCGATTTAATTAAGTGGGGATTTTAATTAAAATAATCTATTTTTATCAAAAAATTGAGCAGCAGCCATTTAATTTAATACAATCTTTTAGGTTATCTTCAGCAAATTTTAGAAATTTTGTAGATGGATTTACTATTGCATCGACATCGTTTTCTAATAATGCGAAATCAAGATCTTCTCTATATTTACCGAAAGGGCGCATACATCCAATGTAAATCAATCTGTTTTTAAGTTTTTCTTTTGAATATTTGATCAATTCAAGAACTCTTTTTATCTCAATCTTTTTCACATTTTCAAATTCTGTGTTTTTTGTCGGGATTAAAATATTAAAAACAAGTTTATCTGTTGAAATTTTAGAGATAAAGTCGATTGCCTCCTCTTCAGAAGAATTTTCCCCATAATAAATCCCTATTGTTATATGAGGAACAATTTTTGGTTTTCTCCCGCTAATTTTAAGTAAAAAGTCGTTGTAAGCCAATATATTTTCCTGTAATTTTCCAAGGTCAAGATTAAGATTATATATCTGTTTAATTATTTTATCACTTCCAGAAATATCCAGCGAAATTGTATCGAAGATAAGGGTTTTCTCAAAATGTTCTGGTGGTATGTAGCCTGTATGAGCATTTAATAAAATATTTTTTTCTTTTATTTTTAAGATTTTTTCATATTCATTATAAAATGGTACAGATCCATTTTGAAGGCTTCCGCCCGAGATTAAAGCGGTATTTTTGTTTTTTAATTGATTTTCAAGATTTTTATCCTTAATATCAATCATAGATTTTAAGTATCTTTTATTACAATGTTTGCATGATAATTCGCAGTAACTGCCACTTACAGACAAAGAAACAACCGATTTTGTAGAAATTAATTTTATTTTATTTTTCACCAGAAAAATTTAATCAAAATAAAAGAAAAGAAAATATAAAAATTATTCTTGAAAAAAAAAGTAAAAAGGCAAAACTTATGTTGATATGGAAACAATTTTAATTCGATATGGTGAAATTGCACTAAAAAAGGGAAATAGAAAGAGGTTCGAAAAGCGGCTTGTTGATAATATTAAAAACAAAATTACTGAAGGCATCATCAGATATCAGCATGGAAGAATCTTTTTAGATGTGCAGGATTTTGATGAAACTTTAATAAATAAACTTAAAACAATTCCTGGAATAACTTCTTTTTCTCCTGTCATAAAAGTCGAAAAAAATTTTGATATTATTAAAAATAAATGGACAGAAATAATAGATAATAATCCAAAGCTAAAACAAACCTCAACTTTTAAGTTTGAGGTTAAAAGGGTAGATAAAAGTTTCGCAATTCATTCTGACGAGATGTCAAAACTTTTAGCAGAAGCGATAATAGAAAAATTTCCAGAATTTTCAACAAAAGTAAAGCTAAAAAATCCCGAGTTGACATTCTATGTTGAGATAAGAAACGATTTTGCTTATCTTTTTTATCAAAAATATTATGGTGTTGGAGGATTGCCAGTAGGCATCGCAGGTAAAAGTCTTACACTTCTTTCGGGTGGGATAGACTCTCCTGTTGCAGCATATCTTGTTATGAAAAGGGGGATGAAATCTGATTTTATATATTTTCATGCTCCACCATTCACTTCTGAAGATGCAAAAGAAAAGGTTATAAACCTTGCAAAGATTCTTACAGAATATGAAATTAAAAGTAGACTTTATATAATTCCATTTACAGATATTCAGACAAAGATAAGGACTTCATGCAATATCTCATTCATGACAATTTTAATGAGAAGAGCCATGATGAATATTTCAGCAAGAATTGGAAATTATTATAAATACGACTGCCTTGTGACAGGAGAGTCTTTATCTCAGGTTGCTTCGCAGACCATAAATTCATTAAAATGTACAGATGATGCTTCAAACCTTTTTGTTTTAAGACCACTTATAGGTTTTGATAAGGAAGAAACCATCAAGATAGCTGAAAATATTGGAACTTTTGAGATTTCAATATTGCCTTTTGCAGATTGCTGTTCTTTATTTACCCCTTCAAAACCGGTAATCAATCCAAAACTTGAAGAGGTTAAAAAAGAAGAGGAAAAATGGTTTGATGAAAACCTTATAAACGAATCTCTTGATAGGATGGAAATTATTAAGTTTTAGTTTAAATAGATTTAATTAAAATACTTTAATATAATTAAAATAATTTAATAAAATCTGGAGAAAAAAATGCCAGGAAGAGGGAAGATACAGATATTTTCCGGAAGATCTGCTGAAGATTATTCAATTGAGGTTCTTAATAATTTAAAAGGATTAAATGAATATACCTCTAAATTTGTAGATTTAAATGGAGAAAAAACCGTCAAGTGTTTTTCAGATGGGGAAATAGAGATAGAAATACTGTCATCTGTAAGAAAAAAAGATATATACATAATTCAGCGAACATCTAATAGGAATTTTAATAATCTATCCACTCATGAAAATAAAATTGAACTTTATCATCTTGTTGATTCACTTAAAAGAAGTCATGCAGGAAGTATTACAGTTATAGAGCCTTTTATTTCCTGCTCTAGATCCGATAGAGCATATGCCAGAAACTCATCAGGACTTGCTATCCACTTTAAAACTCTGGTTTCAATTGGTGCGAACCATATTATTACTTATCAGCTTCACTCAGAAAAATCCAAGATGATGGTTGACCCTGTCTATGCTTATATCGATGATGTGCCATTATATCCTCAGATTCAAAAATATATATTAAAAGAATTTATTAAAACAAGGGAATATTTACATAATGAGGTAAATAAAAATTGGGCGATCTGTTCAGTTGATGCCGGTGGAGAAAAAGTTGCAAGAGCTTTCGCAGATATTTTTGGTTGTCAGTTAATAATAGCAAATAAAAGAAGAAGTTATTCAAGGGTTAATACGATTGAAGGTATTTCTCTTCTTACAGATGAACCTATTGAAAATAAAATCATCTGGGTAATAGATGATATGATTGATACAGGCGGGTCTGTTGTAGAACTTATAAAGACTTTGAAAGAAAGAAAACCAAAAGAGATAAATATAGCAATAGCACATCCCGTATTCTCTGGACCAGGAATCTCCAGAATGATTGAACTTCATGAATTGGGTTATATAAATACTCTACTGGTCTGTGATACAATATGGATTTCAGATCAAATGAAAAATGAGATGCCATTTATGAGAATAATCCCAACAGCACCTATCACAGCAGATATTATATATAAAACAAATATTGGTGAAAGTCTTTCTGCATATTTTGATCCAGTAAATCCATATCATGTACTTCCATATTAATCTGTTTTAATATTAACATTTATGTATTAATCTTTTTAGATGGGTAAAATGGGATCCAAAAATAGAACTATCACACTTGAAGATATCGAAAAGCAAAGATATAGTAAAAGTTTAATAAGATTGCCGTATAAAGGTGATATATTAAATAAAATAGTTAATCAGGATATATTCGAAGCAATTGAATATCTACCCGATAATTTTGTTGATCTATTATTTATTGATCCGCCTTATAATATAAATAAGAATTTTCATTCTATAAAATTTGAAAAAATGGATGAAGATCAGTATTACAATTGGGTTGACAGCTGGCTTTCAAAAATGATAAGGCTTTTAAAACCAACTTCATCTATCTATATCTGTTCAGAATGGAAGACATCTCCAATATTATACGATGTATTAAAAAAATATTTTTATATTAGAAACAGAATTACATTTGAAAGAGAAAAGGGAAGAGGAGCAAAAACTAACTGGAAAAACAACTGCGAGGATATTTATTTTTGTACAATTTCCAATCAATATACTTTTAATATAGAACAAATAAAGATAAAAAGAAAAGTAATCGCTCCTTATAGAGAAAAAGGAAAACCAAAAGATTGGTTTATTGAAGAAGATGAAAAATATCGGCTTACATATCCATCAAATATATGGACCGATATTACCATTCCTTTCTGGTCTATGAAAGAAAATACTCCTCATCCGACTCAAAAGCCAGAAAAACTTCTTGCAAGAATAATACTTGCAAGTTCAAATGAAAATGATGTTATACTTGATCCTTTTGCTGGAAGTGGAACTACAGCAGTTGTGGCTAAAAAGCTTGGGAGAAACTTTTTAGCCATAGAAATCGAAAAAGAATATTGTCTTTATGCACTCAAAAGACTGGAACTTGCAGAAAAGGATAAAAAAATTCAGGGCTATGATAATGGAATATTTTTAGATAGAAACTGTCTAAAATAGTTGTAATTTATATTTTCCCAAAAAATAATATAGAAAAATTAATATAAAATAGTAATATAAAAAAGAAATAAAAATATAAAATCAATTTTGCACTTTAATTAAAATTTTATAATTAAAGTTGTATTTATTCAAAAAAGTATAAAAATAAAATCAAGAACAAATAATTAATAAATCTTTAAGGATTAATATATTTAAGGACAGATATATGATTGGTATTAAAAATTCTACAATTATATCTTTTGACCCACCAAAAGTTGAAGAAAATATAGATATTGTAATTGAAAAAAATATAATAATAGATAAAGGTAAAGATATCTTAAAAAATTATCCCGAAGCCCAGATAATTGAAAAAGAGAAAATAGTTACATCTGGTATCGTTTGTTCTCATACTCATATATACTCAGCGTTAGCAAGAGGATTAAATGTAAAAATAAAAAAAAGTAAAGACTTTGTTCAAATACTTCAAAATCTATGGTGGCTTTTGGATAGAGCTTTAGATAAAGAAATGGTCGAAGTCAGCGCCCAGGTTTGTGCAATTGAAGCCATTCTTTGTGGCGTTACAACATTAGTAGACCATCATTCAAGTCCTAACTTTATAGAAGGAAGCTTGAAAACAATTAAAGATAATTTTGAAAAAATCGGAATAAGATCTATTTTATGCTATGAAACAACAGATAGAAATGGTCTTGATAAAGCAGAAATTGCTGTTTATGAAAATGAAGATTTTGCAAAATTGATTGATGATGATAAAAAGAAAGGAAATGAAATCAAAAATGTTAGATTAACAGAAGCAGCTATTGGCGCTCATGCTCCTTTTACACTTTCAGATAAAACATTAAAAGATCTTTCAAAAGCATGCGAAAAAACAAAAAGAGGGATTCATATACATATTTCAGAAGATAGATTTGAACCTTCATTTAGTAGATTTAATTTTGGAAAAGATCCTATTAATCGATTGAATGAATTCAATCTGATTTCAAATAAATCAATTATCGGTCATGGGGTTTATATTTCAGAGGATGAAATTAATTTAATTAATGAAAAAGATGCATTTTTAATACATAATTCAAGATCAAATATGAACAATAATGTTGGATATAATACTTTTCTTTATAAATATAAGAATGTTGCAATTGGAACCGATGGTATTAATCATGATTTGATTTCAGAAATTCAAACTGCATATTTCAAAAATAAGGATGCGAGTGGTCAGATTTCCCCTTATGAATTTTTAAAAATGCTTAACAATGGTAATAATATTTTAAATAGATATTTTGAAGATTTAAGATTTGGCAAAATAGAAAAAGGATATGTTGCAGATCTTGTTGTATGGGATTATAATTGCCCTACTCCATTAATTTCAGATAACATTGCTTCGCATATAATATTTGGCTTTAATTCTGGTTTTGTTAAAACAGTTATAATAAATGGAGCTATTGTATTAAAAGACAGAAAATTTAATTTTGATACAAAAGAGATATTTGAAAATTCACAAAAGCTGGCAATTCGTCTTGCAAAAAATATGGAAAATATGATTTAAATTGTAAAATATGATTTAAATTTTTTTAAGATTTGAATTACTAAATATGATTCAAATTTTTATATGGTTTAAAGTTTTAAAATAATAAAAAAAGATAAAAAGATTAAAAATAAATTAATAAAAAAGGCGGAAAATATAAGATAAAAGAGGGGTTTATGAATAATATTTTTTTAGACAGAAATTTGATTGAAAAGATCAATGGTAAAGCTCTAGAGTTAAAAGATTATACCGTTAAAAATCTTTCAAAGATAATTCAGGTAAAGGCAATGAGTAATGATGAAAAAAATAGAATAATGCTTCTTAAAAATTTATGTAAAAAAGCAGGAGCTGATGAAGTTAAAATTGACGGACTTGGAAATTGCCTTGCAAGGGTTGGCACAGGGAATAAAAAATTGGTAATCGATGCTCATATTGATACAGTGGATGTTGGAGATATAAACTCATGGGAAAAAGATCCATTTTCTGGAGATTTTGATGATAAATATGTATATGGAAGAGGTGCATCAGATCAACTTGCTGGTGCAGCTTCTATGATTACTGCAATTAAAATATTAAAGGATATTGGATATAAAGGTTTAAATGATTATTGCGTATGGTTTAGCTTCACCATTATTGAAGAAGATTGCGATGGCCTTTGCTGGAAATATTTAATAGAAGAGGAAAAATTTATTCCAGATTTTTTTATCTCCACAGAACCAACAAGTTTGAATATCTATAGAGGTCATAGAGGTAGAATGGAGATGGAAGTTAAATTAAGAGGAGTCTCATGTCATGGTTCAGCTCCAGAAAGAGGAGTTTCTGCAGCATATCTTGCATCAAGAGCTGCTCTGGCAATCGAAAAGCTAAACTCTGAATTAAAACCCGATAAAGAAAACTTTTTAGGTAAAGGCACAGCCACTGTTTCCATAATGGAAGTAAAAGGTCCTTCGCAATGTGCTGTTCCTGATATAGCAAGATTATATATAGATAGAAGATTAACAGAAGGGGAAACAAAAGAGTTGGCGGTTGAACAGGTTAAAACATATATTTCTAATGCGACTGGTTTAGAAAAAGATAAAATTGAGGTTACAATTCCCGAATATAAAAAACCAAGCTGGAAAAAAACACTATTTACTCAGGAGTTATATTTTCCAACCTGGGTATTTGCTGAAAGCCATCCGCTAATTCAAATAGCAAAAAATACCTATATAAATCTTTTTGGAAAAGAACCTTTAATAGACAAATGGACATTTTCAACCAATGGAGTCGCCGTAGCGGGCCATCACAAGATACCATCTATGGGTTTTGGACCTGGTGATGAGAAAGAAGCTCACGCACCAAATGAAAAAGTCAGAATAGAGGATCTGGTTAAGGCTTCAAGTTTTTATGCTGCCTTCCCTTATGGGATAAGTTAAAATTGGGCAAAAAGATAATTAAAGGAATAAAAAATAAAGAATAAAAAAAATAATAAAAAATAAAAAAGACAAAAAAGAAAATTAAACGAATAAAGAATAAAAATAAAAAATAAAAAAAATAATTCAGGGGGATCTATGCCATATAATTTAATAGAAAAAAAGGAATTAACAGAAAAACTCGAAATTCTTTCCAATCTTAATATTGATATGTATCAAAAAGATTTCCTTTTGACATGGGAAAAAAGTTATGATGAGATTCTTGCAACTTTTTTAGTTGCAGAGATTTTAAGATCTCTTCGATATAGTTCCTCTGGGACAAGACTCTGGGATTCTGGTCTTGCAGTTTCAATATTTAAGGATAATTCAACAAGAACAAGGTTTTCTTTTGCAAGTGCCTGTGATTTACTTGGGCTTTATGTTCAGGATCTTGATGAGGGGAAAAGTCAGATAGCACATGGCGAAACAGTAAGAGAAACTGCAGTAATGGTCAGCTTTTTAAGTGAAGTTATCGGGATAAGGCATGATATGTTTATTGGAGAAGGTGATAGCTATATGAGAGAATTTGGTGTTGCTCTTGATGATGCTTTTAAAAGTCAGGTAATACCCGATAGACCAACTATTGTTAACCTTCAAAGTGATATAGATCATCCTACTCAAACTATGGCTGATTTTTTACATTTAATAAATTACTTTGGTGGTATAGATAAATTAAAAGGCAAGAAAGTAGCAATGAGCTGGGCTTATTCACCATCATATGGTAAGCCTTTATCTGTTCCACAAGGAGTTATTGGTCTTTTTACAAGATTTGGAATGGATGTCGTTTTAGCCTATCCAGAAGGGTATGATTTACTTGCACAAACATATGATATTGCTAAGAAAAATGCAAATCAAAGTGGTGGAAACTTTAAGGTTGTTTCTTCTATGGAAGAAGCATTTAAAGATGCCGATATTGTATATCCGAAAAGCTGGGCTCCTTTCAATGTAATGGAGAAAAGGGTTGAACTTTTAAAAGCAAATGATCAGATGGGATTAAAAGAACTGGAAAAGCAGTGCCTTGAAAATAATAAAAAATTTATAAATTGGGAATGTAATGAAAAGATGATGAGCCTGACAAAAAATGGTAATGCTTTATATATGCATTGTCTTCCTGCTGATATTACTGATGTTTCATGCAAAGCTGGGGAAGTCTCGAAGAATGTATTTGAAAAATATCGAAAAGATACATATGATGAAGCAAGCTATAAACCATATATAATTGCTGCTATGATACTACTTGCAAAGAGAAAAGACCCTGCTGGTACTTTGAAAAAGCTTTATGAAATGGGGCAAAAAAGGATTTTAGCATAATTATTTTAATAATATAGATAATAATAAGATATTATTTTTAATTATTGAGTATTGCTAAAAAAACAATTTTTAGGTAAACAATGAGTGAAAAGATTCAAAAAGAAATATTGAAACTAAAGATAGATACAAATGTTATTGTTTTTGATAAAACTACAAAAACTGCAAAAGATGCAGCAACTGCACTTAATTGTGATGTTGCACAGATTGTAAAATCAATAGTTTTTAAGGGTAAATATTCTCAAAAACCTATATTAATATTGGTAAGTGGGGTCAACAGGGTTGATGAAGAAAAGGTAGGTAAAACAATTGGTGAAGAGATTGAAAAAGCTGATGCTGATTTTGTAAAAGAAAAAACTGGTTTTGCAATAGGTGGAGTGTCTCCAATTGGTCATAAAAATTATATAGATATTTTTTTTGATGAAGACCTATTAAAATTCGATATTGTCTGGGCAGCAGCAGGCACTTCAAATAGTGTATTTAAGATTAATCCTAAAACCTTGCTTGAATTAACCAATGCTAAGATAATCGATGTGAAATAGCGTATATTAAAATAAAAACGGAGAGGGGGGGATTCGAACCCCCGATACCCTTTTGGGGTATAACTCCTTAGCAGGGAGCCCGATTCGACCGACTCTCGCACCTCTCCATTTAAACAGTAAAAAATAACAAAATTATTACAAAAAAATGATATTTATTTTTTATAATATATAAATATCATAAAAATATCGCAAAATATAGGATTCACTAAATTGACTATAAAAAAGAAAACGGAGAGAGAGGGATTTGAACCCCCGGTACCCTTACGAGTACAGTAGTTTTCAAGACTACCGCCTTCAACCACTCGGCCATCTCTCCATACAACCAAAATACCTTAAAAATCTTTATTGTCAATAGGATTTTTGACTTATGATTTTCACTTTATCTTGAAATTTGAAAAATTAAGGTTAATGTAAAGAAAAAAGATAAAGGGATGATATGAAGCTTTCAGAAATATTAGAACCATTGAAACTTCAAAAACATACCAAATTTGGTGGCGAAGATTTTGACATAAGCTGGGGTTATGCATCTGATTTGCTTTCTGATGTCATGGGCAGAGCCGAAGCTGGTGCAGTTTGGTTCACCATACAAAAACACCCAAATATTGTTGCTGTCGCTACCTTAAAAGATCTTACTGCCATTATTTTAACATCAGATTCTAAACCCGACGATGAAACTATAATTAAAGCAGATGAAAATGGTATTCCATTATATTCCACACCATATTCGACTTTCGAAGCCTGTGGAATACTTTATAAATTATTAAAATAAGAAGTTTTTATTATTTTTATAAAAAATATTTTTTAGATTTTTAGAAATATTGCAAAAATATTGCTTTTATTATCATAAAATTTTTATATATATTAAATCTTTTTTTTGATAGAGTTTTTTTAATAGTGATTAGAAATTTTTAGTTTAATATTTTTTGTAAAATTACTTTTTAATTAAATTTAAAATTTTGATTTTAGTAATAATTTAAGTAAAAATTTTAAGTGGAATTATGATTGCTTTATTTGAATCAAGATTAAAACTTGTATTTATCATATTTTTGATCATTTTTGTACTTTTATCATTTAGATTGGTCTATGTATCTATAAAAATGAAAGATATACAAACTCCTTTTCAAAATACTATAAGTTCTATACAAAGAGGAGAAATTTTAGATAGAAATGGGAATTTACTAGCTGGCAATTTTCTGGTATATACAGTTTTTATTGATCCTTATGTCATAAAGAATGTTGAATATGTCGCAAGTAAAATAGCTCCATTTACAGATTATGATGAAAAAACACTAATTTCAAAGATAAAAGCATATAAGAATAAAAGATATCTGGAAGTAGCTGAAAAAATTGACAGAGAAACATTAAATAAAATTTTAGGATTAAAAATTAATGGAATATATTATAGGACAGATATTCTAAGAGAATACCCTATGTCTGAGTCTATATCTCCTCTTATTGGATTTGTTGACAAATATAATAGAGGACTTGAAGGACTTGAATTTTATTATGATGGTTTCCTATCGAAGGGGGATGATTATTCAATAAAACTTACAATAGACAGTTTCATGCAGCATGTTTTATATAATGAAATAATGAAAAAAGGGATAGAAGAAGATGCAAGCTGGGGTATTGGTATAATATCTGATTCGCAAAATGGAGAAATCTTAGCTGTAGCTAACTGGCCTTCTTTTAAACCAGATTTATATTCAACTTACTCAATTGAAAAGAGAAAGAATAAAGCTATTTTAAATGTATTTGAACCTGGCTCAACATTTAAAGTATTTATTGCTGCAGCACTTTTAGATAGCCAAAAAATCTCATTTAACGATTATTTTACCTGCACTGGTAAGTACAGTGTAACTGAAAATCTTTTTATAAATGATACAGGAGTACATGGTAATGTAAATCTAATGGATATAATAAGAAAATCCTGCAATGTTGGCATAATTGAAGCTTCGATGAAAATGAATTCAAAAGATCTATACGCATATATAAGAAATTTTAATTTTGGTAATAAAACTGGTCTTGAATATCCCGCTGAACCTGAAGGGATATTGAAACCTTTAAATAAATGGACCAAAATGACAAGAGCTATAATAAATATAGGTCAAGAAATTTCTGTTTCTGCAATTCAACTTATATCTGCATTTAATTCTGTTGTAAATGGTGGAATTCTATACGAACCAAAACTTGTTATAGAAAAAAATCTTAGAAATTCAACTTCTGAAAAGATAAAAACAAAGGTTATAAGAAATGTCTTATCTTCTCAAACCTCAAATACTATGAAGCAGGTTTTAATAGAAGCTCTTAAAAAAGATGATGCTACAGGTAAATCAGCATATACCGATCTTGCTATTGTTGGTGGTAAAACTGGAACTGCTCAGGTGCCATATTTAAAAGGTAAAGGTTACGATCCCAATCAAATCTATACTTCTTTTTTAGGTTTTTTTGATTTTGAAGGTAAAACTTATACAGTTTATATAGGTTTATTGAACCCTAAGAAAAATAGGTATGGCGGAACTGCATCAGCTCCAATTTTTAAAAATGTTGTGGAACTTTTAATTCCATACTTAAAGGTTAAAAATATAAAACCTGTAGAGATTTCAATAAATGAAAATGAAAAAAAAGTATTGGATAGTTTATATCAAAATGCGATAAATAGGATTATTAATAAAGAGACTGTGCCAGATTTTAAAGGACTTTCATTGAAAGAAACAATTTATTTAGCTTCAAAACTTGGAATAAAGATAAAATTAAAGGGTTCTGGCTTTGTCGTTTCTCAGTCTGTAATGCCTGGAACTCCTATTTCACAGGATACAATTGTTTTTATAGAATTGAAGTATAAGTAATTATTGTTGGAAATTTTTAATCAAATAAGCAAGACATAGGTAAGATTAAAAGTGGAGATAAATAGAAAAATTATTTTTGTTAAATTAAAAGAATTCAATGATGATGAAAAATTAATTGATGAAAATAATTTAAAGATAGATTTTTTATTGAGTAATTTCAATAGACCAATACCCTATTTTAAGGGCAAAAATCTTATTTCAAAGTATGATATTGTAAAGGAAGCTAAAGTTATAAAAAACTCCCTTACAAAAAATAAAAATAAATTTGCAATTCTGATATCTTTTGCAAATCCACAAATTTTGATTGATTCATCTGATGCTCAACAATCTTATTTAGATCAAAACAGATCGAATGAAAATCAGACGAATGAAAATAAGATTAAAGAAAGATTAAATGAGACTAAACTAAACAAGATATGTATTGAATTTATTTATGAACTTTATGAATATTATAAAAATTATCTAAAAGAAAATAATATTGAATTTGATGAAATTGAAATAGATGAAAAAATTGAAAAAGTTAAAGATTTTTTAGAAAATATTTTTTCAAATGAAAAATATATATTTGACATTATTTTTTATAATCCAGGTAGAAAAACTTTAAGCAATATTGTTCAATTTATTCCAGATAAAGAAATTGAAATATATATTAACCCAATCTTGAAGAATCTTCAAGAGTATAAGATTATTGAAGATTATTGTATTCAAAGTATGAGAAGAAAGATAATAAATATAAATACTGCAAAAAAATTTAGCAATGAATGGACTCGAAATTTTTTAAAAAATAGCATTAAATATATTTATAATAAAGGAGTCGGGGCATTAATAGATTTCCTTAAAGGTGAATATCCCGCCTTGATAATAGGAGCAGGAAGTTCTATTGATGATAATTTAAATATAATAAAAGAGTTATCTAAAGCAATGCTTGTTATATGCGTAGATACCGCTTTAATACCGATTCTTAAGGCTAAAATTAATGTTGACATAGTTGTTTCTTCAGATTCTCAATCAATCAATGCACTTTATATAACATGTAGCAATTTAATTAAATATAAAAAAGAAGAATATCCAATTTTAGTCTGTATGCCAACAGTTCATCCCAAGTTAATACAAAAATATAAAGGCAAAGTAATTTTTTCGTCTATGCCATTTGATCTTGTTAAAGATATAGATTCTATTACTTTTGATAGATTGGAAGTTGGTTCAGGGGGGACAGTTTCCGCTTTGGCATTTGAGATCGCCCTTATTATGAATCCATCAGAAATATTTCTTGTTGGAACTGATTTTTGTTATAGTAATGGGAAACTTCATTGTAAAAATGCATTGTTTGATTCAATTTTTTATGGGAAAGCTAATTTTCTATATGATTATAGCACTTTTATTATGAAAGCTATGTTAAAAGCTAATTCTTTTATTACATTAAATGAATTTGGTTATAAAGTTAGAACAGATCCAAAATTTTTAATGTTTTTAGAATGGTTTAAAAGCCAGATAAACTTAAATAAAAAAAAGGATAAAATATATTTTTTTAGTAATAAAAGTTATGGTTTGTCCTTTATAAAATACTTAGAAAAAGAGGAAATAAATCAATTTATCAATAAAAAGGATTTTTCAAATCTTAGAAATAAATTAAAAGAAATAGAAGAAGAGGTTAGACAAGAGGAATTTAAAAAGATAAAAGATAATTATCTGGAATTTTTAAATAAAATTAATTTAGAGGGTATCTTTGCAAAATCAATGATTGAAAACATTCTAAAAAGAATCGAAGGGGAAAATATTTCAGATTCTATGTATATGTATATAAACTCTTTAGAAAAAAAAATAAAAGATTTTTCTGGATTAAAGACTTTAATAAATATGTCGTTTCAAGAATATTTACTTGCGATTCAATATGAAAATAAAGATATAGATACAATATCTTTTTATAAAAATCTTTTGAAAAAATTGGATGAGATATTATTATTAACAGGAAATCTAATTGAAAAAATAGAAAAGGTTGATTAAAAAAAGAGGTTGGAAGTATTGGGGAGGATAGGATTTGAACCTATGAAGCCGTCTGGCAACAGATTTACAGTCTGTCCCCTTTGACCACTCGGGAACCTCCCCGAAAAGCTGGCGAAGAGAATTGAACTCCCAACCTGCTGATTACAAGTCAGCTGCTCTACCGATTGAGCTACGCCAGCGACAGATTGATTTAAACAGAAAAATATCCTTTGTCAAGGTATTTTATGAGTGAAAAAATAAAAAATGGAAAAATTTTTATTATTGATGATGATAAAATTAGTATAGAAATATTAAAAAATGCCCTTGAAAAAAGTGATTTTGAAATTATCTCCTTCGATAATCCTATTGAAGGTTATAATGCAATAGTTCTAGACGAAAAAAACAGCTGTGACTGTCTAGTATTAGATTTAATGATGCCAGATTTAGATGGATTTCAATTTATAGATAAACTTAAAAAAGAGTATCCAGAAAAATTTTTACCAATTATAATATCATCTGCAAATCAAGATTTAAATTCAATTAAAAGAGCATTGGACTTAGGAGCTTATGACTATTTTACCAAACCTTTAACTGAAGATGATCTTAACATAATTCTACCTAAAAAGATAAAGAATGCGGTGCAATTTTCAAAGATGCAGAAAAAAATAGTTGTCCAGAATGAAAAAATGAGTAAGGATTTACAGCTTGCAAATCAATTTATATTAAAAATATTCCCTCATAACAATATCGAAAAACATGATTTTTATTTCAAATATCTTCCTTATAATGAAATTGGTGGTGATTTTGTAGATTTAATAGAAAAAGAAGATGGATTTGTTTTAATTTTGGCAGATATTTCAGGTCATGGGGTTTCTGCAGCTCTTCTTGCATATTTTTTGAAATCTGAATTTCAAAGATATTTCAGTACCAATAATAATTTGTTGAATTTTATATATTATTTAAACAATGAGTTTTTAAAAAACTTTGGAGATGTATTTTTTTGTACAATTTTTTTATCTATGTTTTCAAGAAAAGATAAGAAATTAACTTATATAAATGCGGGTCATCCACCTCCAATAATATGTAAGAATGAAAAACCTTTTTTATTAAAATCTACAGGTCCAATGGTTGGTTTGATCGAATATCCAATTTTCAATATGAAAGAAGTTGTTGCAGATACAAATTGTCCTTTAATTTGTTATACTGATGGACTTTATGAATTCTGGTTGGAAGATAGAAATGAGATATTTGGTTTTGACCGTTTTTTTAAACTGATTCATATTATTTACTTTAAATTAAAAAATGAAAATAGGTTTAATTTACAAAACTTTGTAAATGACTGCTTTAAAAGTTTAAATTTTTATAGTAAAGGTAATTATAATGATGATTTACTCATGTTTATGATTGAACTATAATATCAAGAATGAAATATTTTTTCCGATAATAAAAATGGATTTCCCCTCCCAGTTTTTCCAGAGGCCGACTCTTCCCGGAGCCGGCCATTTTTAAATTTTAAACAAACTCTTGCATAAATAGACAAATCTCGTAAATTTGGCATATATTAGATGGGGGCTTATGTGCAAAAAAAGATTGTAAAGAAAATATTATTTATATTAATTATTAGTATAACTGTTTTATTTGGAATTTCATTGGGTTTACTCTTTGCATCATTTCAGACAACAGATATAAGAAAAATGGTAGATGATTTTGAATTGTCGGTCCCAACTAATATATATGATAGAAATGGAGAACTAATTGCTCAATTATCTATTGAACAAAGAGAGATAATACCATTAAAAGATATACCAGAGATAGTCATTCAATCATTTATTTCTTATGAAGACGCAGCTTTTTTCAAACATCATGGTTTTTCTTTTAAAAGAACTGTCGGTGCCCTACTAGGGGATTTAAAAAGAAGTATTTTAGGTAGAGGCGGATCACTTCAGGGTGGCTCTACAATAACACAACAACTTGCGAAAAGACTTTTTACAACTCAAGAAAGATCGCTTTTTAGAAAACTAAAAGAATTATGGTATTCTGTTCAGCTAGAAAAATATTATTCTAAACAAGAAATTCTGGAAATGTATTTAAATGAAATATATTTTGGGCATGGAGCTTACGGTATAAAAGCTGCATCAAAACTTTATTTTAATAAGGATGTTAAAGATTTAACAATAGCAGAAGCTGCAATTCTTGCGACTCTTCCACAATCGCCAAAATATAACTCTCCTGTTCTTTATCCGGAAAATTCTAAAAGAAGACAGGAAATGGTCTTTGAAAGGCTTATTTCAAATGGTTATATTACAAGAGAGCAGGCAAAAAAGAGTTATGAAGAGTTCTGGGCTTCATATAGTCAGAGGACCTTTCCGACAGATTTTACAGCTCAATCTCTAATAGTAAATAATGCGCCCTACTATGTAGATGCGGTATTGAAGATGCTCAAAGCTGAAGGCTTTACAGATGAACAGATTTATAAAAAAGGACTTAACATATATACTGCATGTGATTTGAAAATGTACAAAGCATCTGAAAAATACTTGAATGATGCTCTTGCTAAATTAAATGATTCTTATAGCAAGCAATTTAAACCTATTAAATCTTCAGTTTTTAAAGATGCATATGATATAGCAGATCTATTTATTCAGATGACAAATGCATCTCCTTCTTTTTCCTTGGAAAAAAACAAGAATAAATTTAAATTTTATAAACTTGAAGAGACATTAGATATAATAGATCTATTTTCAATTTCTCAAAAAGATAATTTTTTAGGTTATTCTTCTGAAAATTGGACTTTAACTTACAAAAATAACCTTGAAACTAAAATTTTACAGGGTTCTGTTGTAACTATTGATCCTCAAACAGGATATGTTCTAGTATTGATTGGAGGTACTGGCTTTACAAAACAAAATCAGCTTAATAGAGCATTAAGTGGCAAGTTTCAGCCAGGTTCTGGTATAAAACCTTTTATATATGCTGGTGCTATAGAAGAAAAAATATGCACAGCCTCTACAGTAATTCTTGATGCGCCAATAATCTATAAGTTTTCCGAAGAAGATATATGGGAGCCGAAAAATTACTCGGGTGAATATAGTGGATATGTTAGAGTAAGGACTGCTTTGGCGCAATCTATTAATATCCCAATGGTTAAAGTTATGGAAGCACTTGGAGTAATGAAGGCAAGAAAGTATATCGCAAAATTTTATTCTATAAAAGAATCGGATGTTCCACCTTATCTTTCAACTGCACTTGGGACAATAGGTATATCTCCTCTTAAAGCTGCAAAAGCCTATGCAGTGTTAGCTCATGGAGGTATTGATATATTCCCTATTTTAATAAGAAAAGTAGAAGATCGTGATGGAAGAACAATAAGAAATTTCGAAAAAGAAATATTGGATAAATATAAAACTTTAGATCCTTCTGAATTAAGAATTGTTTCGCCGCAAACAGCTTATATAATAAATTCTATCCTTACAGGTGTAGGTAAACCTGGTGGTACAGCATCAAGTTTGGCTAATTATAATTTTCCATTTGAATTTGCAGGAAAGACTGGAACAACTTCGAACTGGAAGGATGCCTGGTTTAATGGCTACACACAGAATCTGGCGACAGTTATATGGATAGGTTTTGACAGAAGTTCATCACTTGGAAAAGGTTTTACAGGTGGAGTTATTGCAGCTCCAATATGGGGAAATATAATGCAGTATATTTATAAGGTATTGAAAGTTAAAATTCCAAATTTCACAAAGCCAGATGGACTTATCTGGGTAAATATAGATGCTTCAACCGGTTATCTTGCAGGTCCCAATACAAAAAAATCATTACTTGAAGTTTTTATCGCTGGTACTCAACCGAAGCAGATTTCTGACGGGTCTCAGATATTTTCTCTTGTAATGCCCGCAAATCCTATAGAAACAATTTCGCCAGATCAGGTTAATTCAAGTACCACTACTAACCCATTTGAAAATATTCAACAAAATACTACAAACCAGGATGACCCATTCGCAATTTTTAATACACTATTAAATAATACTGACAACAATTCTTCAAGCAATAATTCCAGTTCGACTAATGATTCAGGTAGTGATGAAAGTTCAAGTAGTGAAAATGATAATAATGGTAATCAATAATAGGATTTATTGGAGAAAATAAGTGCCACATACGTGTATTATAGTTAATCCAAAAGCAGGGAAAAAACTCTTTATAAATCTATATTTACCAATGGTAACAGCTGTTTTTGAAGAGCATGGAATAACATTTAATATAGAATATACAAAGAAAGCTGGAAATGCCATAGAAATTGCCAAAGAATATCTAGAAAAGGTAGACTTTTTTACAATATTTGGTGGTGATGGGACTATAAAGGAAGTTGTTGCAGGTATGAAGGATAATCCCAAACCCATTGGGATAATCCCTTTTGGAACGGTCAATGTTCTTGCTCTCGATTTAGGGATACCATTTGATCCAATGAGAGCGGCGATGACCATAGTTTATGGCATTAAAAAAAATATAGATATTGGAATAATAAATCAACAACCCTTTGTTTTAATGGCATCTATTGGAATAGATGCAGAAGCTGTTCATAATGTTAATTTAAATGTAAAAAAAATTATAGGTAAAATAGCTTATATAACTTCAGCAATAAAATCAATATTTATTTATAGACCGCATAGAATCAAGATAGATATTTTGGATAGACACATCGTAGATAGCGGGTATGTTGCAATAATATCAAATTCAAGGTTTTATGGTGGCAAATTTGTTATTGATGAAGATACAAAGGTAGATGATGGGCTTTTAAATATATTCCTATTTAAAAGGAATTCGATATTTGATACATTTAGATTATTTATGGGAGTTCTAACAAAATCTCATAATAAGATGAAGGATATTGCTTTTTATAAAGGTTCAAAGATATTGATATTTAGTGAAAAAAAAGTCAAAGTTCAGGTAGATGGAGATAAAGGTCCTTATCCTCCACTGGATATTTCAATTAGGCCATCTTTTTTACCAGTATTTGTTTCTGAAGAAAGATTCGTAATGCCCGAGATGACTAAAAAATATATGAAAAGATTTTTTAAAAAACTAATAAAAGAAAGAAAAAGCTATTTAAAAAATCATTATTCAAAAAAATAATTTTAGAAAACTAAATTAAATAAAGAAAAATTACCTGGTTAAGATAATTAAAAAAGAAAAAATTTGAAAAAATAATAACCATAAAACAAGGTTAAAAATAAAAATTAAAAAGATAAAATAAAGATTAAATATTAAAAATTGAAAAATAGAATAAATATGAAAATAAGACTAAAAGAAAAAAATAAGAAAAAATCAGATAAAAAAAGATTTCCTATCTTTTATGCGGGCAGAATAGTCATAGTTTCTCTTATTTTATTTTATCTTTTAACAAGTTCTATCTTTGTAAATATATTTATAAAAGCAGCAGCTTCCTTTTTATATGAAGAAAAAATAGATATAATGATGAATCAAAATCCTTCAGAATCTGATATATCAAAATTTTCAGTTCCTATTAGATTAATGTTAAGAATTGCAATAGTAATCTTCGAATATCAATTTTATTATTTATTCTATTTGTATTGATAAGTATTCCATTCAAAATCTTTTTTTATAGAAAAAGAAAAGGATTATCTATAAGTGAAAGAATTTCAAAGATTGTAAAAAAAACTTTGATTTCAACTCCTTTAATCTTCTCTTTTATATTTTTTATTTTTTCTTTTCTTTCTGTTTTTTATAGTTTTAAGCAGATAGATGTTGATTTACTAACTACACCAACCATTAAGAGT
>DAOOKC010000001.1:0-76221 GCA_035385485.1 Exilispira sp. | reverse complement strand
ATATTGATAATAATAAGGATATAAAAAATTATAATTAAGATATTACCTAAAGTATTTATTTTCATCTGTTTAATTAATAGTTCGAAATTTTATATTTTCAATAATGAAAATCTACCATACTTGACTTTATCAAATAATTAATATATTATTTTTTTGTAGATATATACATTATGAGCTATTAATATTGATAATAATGAAAACCAAATATAAGAAAATCTTTTTAACTATATTACTTATCTTTATTTTTATCTTCCTTTTATCCTGTAGTATGAATTCCTATTTTATAATTGATTCTAATTTTAATTTTTATATCACCAAAGTCCAGGTCTTTAGCTCATATAATGAATATGCTGAACTTGGGGCAAAGCAATTTCTCGCTCTTCTTGGACTTAACGATGATTTTATTGTTAGTCAAGGAATGCAGGATATTTTTTCAATGGAACAAATACTCGAAGTCACTCCAGTAAAAGGTCTATACAAGATAGATATCTCAACAAATAATGAAATCACATTAAATGAAAACTTTTTCATGTGGAAAATTTACGATAGGAATTCGATTTTTCCTGCAAACAAAAAAGAAGAAATAATAATGAAGATTATTATAAGAATTGATCCTCCAGTTTTAACAGCAAACACTTATGATGTTAAGGATAATATATATTCCTGGTCTTTCTCTTTTGCGATGTTGCAAAATGGTGTTCAGATAGTTGTTTATTTCAAAAAGTAAAATTTATTTAATTAGTAAAGTCTGACTTTTTTATTATCATCATAGATCATATTTTATTTAATTTTTACTATTCATTTCACTTAAAAATAAAAGGATATTTATAATGCTTATATATCTTATAAGGCATGGTGAAACTAAATGGAATCTTGATTTTAAGGTTCAGGGTAAAAAAGATGTCCCATTAAATGAAAATGGAATTTCACAGGCAAATATTTTAGCAAAATATTTTGAAAACAAAGATATAGATATGATTTATTCTTCTAATCTAATGCGTGCAAAAGAAACTGCAAATATCATTGCAAAAAAACTCAACAAAAATGTTCAGATTGTTGAGGATCTTCAAGAAATTAATTTTGGAGTATGGGAAGGGTATTATTGGGAAGATATAAAGATTGAGTATAAAGATTTCTTAAAAAGATGGGAAAATGATTTAGAAAACATTCCTGTCCCTGAGGGTGAGTCTTATGGACAGGTTCAAAAAAGAGTTTATAAGGCTTTCAACCAGATTATTTCAAAACATGACAGATCTTCAAATATAATAATAGTTTCTCATGGGGTTTCAATTAAGGTTTTAATCGCAAAAATTTTAGATATACCAATTAGAAATTTAAGGAAATTTTCTATGGATAATGCAAGTATCTCTATAGTCGAATATAACGAAGAATTAAAAGTAATAAGCATAAATAATACATTTCATCTTTCAAAAAATGATGACATATAAAATATTTTCTTATAAAAAGATTTATCTTAAATAAATATCTATCCTTTATTTATTTTTCTTTATCTTTATTATTAAAATTTTTTACAAAGAAGCGGGAACTTCAATTCCAAGCAAGAATAATCCTTTTTCTATAGTCTTTTCGATTTTATCAATAAATGCTAATTTTAGTGCAATATCGATATTTTCACCTTCTAAAACCTTTACCTTTGTATAAAATTGATTAAATAGCATTGCAAGTTTTAATAGATATCTTGAAAGAAGATAAGGCTCCTTTTCTTTTATTACATCTATAATTATTTGATCAAACTTAAACAACTCAAAAAGAATTTGATCAACCACCTCTTTGGCTGATTTATCTTCAATATCAAGCAATTTTTGATAAAAATAGTCTGCTAATGAGCTTTTTTCTTTCAAAATTTTCTCTTTCAATATATCAATAGAACTTAATATATGCATGGGTTCAATAGATGATTTATTTAATATACTTTTAATTCGAACAGCTGTATATTGTAAATATGCAGCAGTATCTCCTTCAAAACTTAAGACCTTGCTAAAATCAAAATCAATATCCTTTATTCTTTGATTTTTTAATATTGAAAACACTATTGCGGCTACTGCCAGTTTTTTTGCTGTATCTTCCATATCTTTCGCAATATTTTTTTCTTTTGTTAGTTCAAGAGCCTGATTGTAAACCTCATTATAAATATCCTGTAAAAACAGAATAGTACCTTTTCTGGTTTGCATCTTTTGTCCCGAAAATGTCATTGTCCCAAATGCAACATGAAATATATTGTTAGCAAATGGGAAATTCAGTTTTTTGAGTACGCCCTTAAACTGTTTAATATGAAGTTGTTGCCCAATATTTATAACATATAATGCCTCATCAAAATGAAATCTTTGCCACCTATCCAGAACTGCAGCAATATCTCTTATTGCATATGTCGTTGTTCCATCACTTTTTTTTATTATACATGGCGGAATATTTTCTTCGGGATAGATATCATCTAAAAAAACTACCTTAGCCCCTTCTGAATCCTTTAAAATCTGATTTAACTCTAAAATTCTTATTACTTCTTCAATATTTTTTTTACCATATTTAGATTCGCATTCTATTAAGGTAAATGTATTTTTAAATAATTTGTAATACTTATCAAAATTTTCTAATGAGATATTTCTAAATCTTTCCCATAGTTGATAATAATATGGATCTTTATCTTCAAGTTTTTGAAATACACTTTTTGCTTTATCTGTTAAGGTAGGGTCTTTTTCTTCTTCATTGTGGAATTTCACATAAAGTTCATAAAGATAATAAACTCCTTCTTTTTCAAGTTTATCCTCTTCTCCCCACATTTGAAATGCAAGTAAAACTTTTCCAAATTGTGTACCCCAATCACCAATATAATTGATACCAATGACATTAGCTCCTAAATATTCATAGCATCTTTTGATGCTTTCCCCAATTGCTGTACTCATTATATGCCCAATACCATATGGTTTTGCAATATTGCATGATGAATAATCTATTACAACATTATAGTTTTTTAAATTCTCTTCATGAAAAATATTTTCTTGATTATTATTTAGTAGATTGTTAAAAATAGTTTTTTTATCAATCCAGAAATTTAAGTAAGGTCCATTTGCCTGAATCTTTTCTAAATAGTCAAAAACAGAATAACTTTCAGATTTTATTTTTTCTGTATCATTTTTATTTAAATGATTTATATTCAAAAATTCTTCTAATAATTTTGCTAAATTTGCAGGATTTATATTAATTTTTTTTGAAATCAAAAATAAAGGTATGCAAAAATCACCATTTTTAAAATCTTTTGTCTCAGTAATACTAGAAATTAATTCTTTTTTATCAATTTTATATGAATGATTAGAAACAAAATAATTTGCCAAAATTTCTGAGATCTCTTCCTTAATATATTTTAATCCAATTTTCACCTTTCCTCCAAAGATGATATTACTTTTAAGCAAAACATAAAAGATGATATATCTACCATATTTTTACCAACTATGTCAAAACCTGTCCCATGATCGGGAGATATCCTTAAAAAAGGAAGCCCGATTGTTATATTTGCCCCAAGATTTGCTGCAAGAATCTTAAAAGGTATTAATCCCTGATCATGATACCAGGCAATAAAAATTCCATGTTTTTTATTTTTCAAAGATTTTTCAGTAAAAACAGAATCAGAAGAAAAAGGTCCTTCAATAAAAATTTTATTATTTAAAATTTTTTTAAATTTTTCAATTTTTGGAATAATCCATTTTTCCTCATCATTTCCTATTAAAGAATCATCAGATTTATGAGGATTTAATCCGAGAACATAAATATAAGGTTCAAGTTTTAGTTTTTCTATTGTATCTTTTGCAGAAAAAAGTGTCATTAAAAAATGTTTGGAATTTAAATACTTTTTCAATTTTAATATAGGAAGATGATTTGTCTCCATAAGAATAGAAAGTTTATCTGAATGCATAAGCATTCTGGCATCTTTTGCATTGTATCTTTCTATTAAAAAATCTGTATGACCTTTAAATTCTCTATCATATAAAGATACAGATTTTTTATTTAAAGGCATTGTTATTAAATATGCATTAAAATTAAGAATTTCTATTAATGCACAGCTAATTGCAAGATAAAGATAAGAAAGAAAACCATTTTTAATATCGATTCTGGCAATTTCAAAATTTAAATCTTCAAAAGGATCAAAAAAGAATATATTTTTTTTATCTGATTGAAAAAAATCATTAATATTTTTGCTATTTTCATTATTTTCACTATTTTTATAATTTTTATTATTTTTATCATTGTTGTTATTTATCTCATTTTTATTATTTTTATAACTTAAATAAAGATAATATATTTCTTTAGCAGATTTTTTTATATATATTTCTAATTTTTCTTTTTTAATCTTTATAATTTTTTCAAAAGAACCAATACTTTCTATTGTCTTTATCTTTTCAATATTAAATAATTTAAGCAAATTATTTTCATAATAAATTTTTTCTGACTCTTTAATAAGAGCTTTTCTTGAACCAATTATAATAAGATCATTTTTATTTTCTTTAATTAAAGGTATTGATTTTAATAGTATTTCTGAATTAATACTTCCAGGATCACCAAAAGAAATTATGATTGGATTATTCATTATACCTTTTTTCAATAATCTCTTTTACATTTTTCGAAAGATTTGGAGAAATTATGCATTTCCCCTCTAGAATGACACCATTTTGAATTATTAATTCAGGTGTTTTTATATCTCCATATATAGCAGCAGTTGGCATAAGCATTACTCTTGTTTTAGCCTCAATATTTCCAATTATCAAACCTTCTACAATAATTATATCTGCGATAACATTGCTTTTTACCTTTCCACTTTTACCTACAGTTAAATGCTCAATATACAGAATGGAACCTTCATATTTCCCATCTACTCTAAGTTGCCCGGTAAGATGAATATTTCCAGAGAAAAAAGAATTTTCGCCTATTAAAGAAGTATTTTCATTTGGATTTTTTGACATATTTCTTCCCTCTAAACAAATATTTACTTAAGATTTAAAAAGTCAAGAAAATGAGCTATAATAAAATCAAAGAAAATTTAAAATTGTAATTAAGTTAATTGTATTTTTTCCTAAATAAATTATTCAAAAATAATGAAAAATATTAAAATTTCTATTTCTCTATTAATTATTTCGGTAATTTTGGTTTCTTTTTCATTTATAAGTAGCAATGACGAAATAAAAATTGTTACAATAGATAATATTTTAAATCAAAAATATAAGTCTGAAGATTTTTTAATTAAAAATCAAATTGCTATTTATGACCTTATAAAATATGTAAAAAATAAATATGAATTCGAAGAATACAATGAAAGCTGGTCTTTTGATTTAAATACAAAAAATATTATAAATGAAATTTCTCAAAAAGAATTCTATTCAAAATCAGTTTTTTCCAACGATTTAAAACTATTATATAAAGAAACTTTTGATAAAGAAAAAAAGCAACTTGAAAAATTTATTTATAACTATGATTTTTATATCTTCCAAAAATATATCAATGAGAAACTAAATGAAGAAAAAAGAATAAAACTCCCTGAAAAAAATATCATTCTAATGGATTTATTACCAATAGTTTTAAGAATATTAATTGCCAATAAATTTTATGAAAAAGAAGATAGAATAAAGATTTTTTTAGGATTTTTGCAAAGCAGTATTAAAATCCCGATAATAGTTAATTTTAAAAAGATTTTTTCATTTGAAGAACTAAATATTAATATAGATAAGAGTTACCTTAAAAACTTCTATTTCAATTCTTCAATATTATGTGAAATAATTGAGCCCGATTTATTTTTAATAAATAAAGTTAGAACTTTATATCTTTTTTCTTCTGAGCAGCCATATAATCAAAAATTAGTCTATATAGGTAATGATAAAAATTTTTATTTGATTATATTAAAGTAATAGGTTAATTCATAATAAAATCATAATAGAAATAAATTTTTAATAAAATAAATTTTTGATATTGCCATTTATCCCCTTTTTGATAATTTTAAAAAAAGTCACAAGATAAGGTTAATATGATAGTATATTCAAAAAAGATAAAAATTACAGATAACATCTATGCGGGCGAAAATCTTATGCCCCCTTTTATATTGGGGCCCTGTGTAATTGAAAGTGAAAAGCAGACTTTAATTATAGCTGAAAGATTGGCTCAATTTTCAAAAGAATTAAACTTCGACCTTATTTTTAAAGCTTCATTTGATAAGGCTAATCGCACATCGATAAATTCATTTAGAGGGGTCGGAATTAAAAAAGGCTTAGAAATATTAGAAAAAGTTAAAAATAAATTTTCAATTCCTGTTTTAACAGACATACATATACCGTCTCAGGCTAATGAAGTGGCTTCAGTTGTTGATATAATTCAGATACCAGCATTTTTGGTTAGACAAACCGATTTAGTCGAAGCCGCTGCAAAAACAGGTAAGACTATCAATTTAAAAAAAGGGCAATTCCTTTCACCTTGGGAAATGGAGCATGTATGTAAAAAAGTAGATGAATGTGGTAATGTAAATTACTTTATTACCGAAAGAGGGACATTTTTTGGATACAATAGATTGGTAAATGATTTTAAATATGTACCTATTTTAAAAAAATTGGCTCCAATTTGCTTTGATGCTACCCATTCCCTTCAACTTCCAGGCGCTACAAGTCAAAGTTCGGGAGAGCCTCAATTTTGCGATAATCTTGCAATTACTGCTGCTGCTTCATTTTTTGATATTTTCTTTTTTGAGACTCATTATTCAAGGGAAGAGGCAAAATCTGATTCTTCAAATTTAATACT
This sequence comes from Exilispira sp., assembly GCA_035385485.1. Taxonomy (GTDB): domain Bacteria; phylum Spirochaetota; class JAAYUW01; order JAAYUW01; family JAAYUW01; genus Exilispira. The sequence continues at coordinate 69,429 of DAOOKC010000001.1, read as the reverse complement.
ACTTGATGATTTATTTAATCTTTTAAAAAAGCTTATTCCTCTTTGTAAATTTTTGAGGGAGAATACTTTTGCAAAATAGCATTTTAATTTCAATAAATTTATTTTATCTATTATTTGATGTTGTTCTTTTTTCTATATTTAATTAATCTAATAATATATTACTGTAATTCAGTTATTAATTTAATAAAATTATTAAAAATAAAATAAAATTTCAAGGAATTATTCAATGACAAAAGAAATGCAAATCTGCAAAGAAGTAATAGAAAAAGAAATTGAGGGGTTAAAACTTTTAGCAGAACTTTTGGATGATTCTATAAACAAGGCTATTGAATATATTTACAACTGTAAAGGTAAAACAATAGTGATGGGGGTTGGTAAATCCGGCCATATTGGTAGCAAAATTTCTGCCACTTTTTCTTCCACCGGCACCCCCTCTTTTTTCTTAAATCCAAATGATGCACTTCATGGAGACATTGGTGTAATTAATGAAGATGATGTAATAATTGCGATTTCCAAGGATGGCGGATCTTCGGAGCTTCTTATCGCGCTTGAATATCCAAAAAGATTAAAAATTCCTATTATTGCAATTACTACAAATGAAAAATCTCAATTGGCAGAAATCGCAAATGTTGTCCTTAAGATTCCTAAAACAGACGAAGCTTGCCCACTAAATCTTGCTCCAACCACCTCAACTACTGCCACTTTAGTATTAGGTGATTGTCTTGCAATAGCCTTAATGCAAAAAAGGAATTTTAAAAAAGAGCAATTTGCCCAATTCCATCCAGGTGGTAATTTAGGAAAGAAACTCAAAAAAGTTGAAGAAATAATGACCCCTGTTGGAAAATTTGCACTTTTACCAGATAATTCTAAGATTAAGGATGCCTTAAAGGCAATTGTCTCGATTCCACCACCAAATATGGGTATCTGTGTTTTTTACTGTGAAGATAATAAGGTTACTGGAATTATAACAGACGGAGATCTTAAAAGACTCCTACTAAAATATAATAATTTACTTGAATTACAGGCCAAAGAGGTTATGATTAAAACACCACATACAATACTTAAAAATGAATTAGTAATAACTGCAATTAATAAAATGGAAGAATTAAAAATTAGACAATTAATAGTTTTAAATGAAGATCAATCTTTAGCTGGGATTATCGATTTAAGTGATATTATTAAATATAAAATAGTATAAATGCATAAATAAAAGTTTAAATATATGAATTAATTAAATATTTAAGTAAAACTAATCAAAATTAAGAATTAATTAGATATTGAATTTAAAAGAATTTAATATGAGAATTAATTAGAAGTAAAAGTTAAAATAATTAAAATAAATATAGAAAAATTATAATTTAATACAGGAGAAAAAATGGAATTAAGAATCGAAAATCTATCCAAAAGTTTTGGTAAAAAACTTGCTGTTGATAATGTTTCCTTATATATTAAAAAAGGTGAGATTATAGGTTTACTTGGACCAAATGGCGCGGGTAAAAGCACTATTTTTTATATGATTGTAGGTTTTTTAAAACCTAATTCTGGTAAAATATTCTTAAAAGATAAAGAAATAACTAAATATCCTATGCATAAAAGATCAAGACTTGGGATGGGTTATCTACCACAACAGGCATCAATATTCAGAAATATGACTGTTGAAGAAAATATACTTGCGATTTTAGAATTGAAAGATTCTTTAAATTCTTCCCAGAGAAAAGAAGAATGTGAAAAAATATTAAAGGAATTTTCACTATGGGATTTAAGAAAACAAAAGGGATATACTTTATCAGGTGGGGAAAGAAGAAGAGTTGAAATAGCAAGAACTTTGGTAAATGAACCAGATTTTTTGCTCTTGGATGAACCTTTCGCAGGAGTTGATCCAATAGCAATTATTGAACTTCAATCTATAATATCTAGAATTCAAGAAAAAGGCATAGGTATAATTATTACAGACCACAATGTTAGAGATACCTTGAAAATTACTCAAAGAAGTTATATAATAAATCATGGAAAGATACTAATTGAAGGAGATACCCCAACTTTGATTTCAAGTGAAGAAGCAAGAAATATCTATCTTGGAAAAGATTTTGAATTATGAGTAATTTTAGTTTTGAAAACAGATTAGAGCAAAAACAGGTTTTACTTCCTTCATTAATACTTGAGATGAAACTAATCTCTATGAACTCAATTGAATTGGAGCAATATATTAAGGAAAAGTCTGAAGAAAATCCCTTTATTGAGTATGAAGAAAATTATGAAGAAATCATAAAGTATTTTCCAAAATATGATAATAACCTGATTTCATCTTCTGATTTGCTTGATAAAACAGACCATCAATATGAAAGTATTTTTGATTATTTTAAAAATGAACTTGAATATTATGAAATTTCTGAGGAAGAAAAAAATTATGCGCTTTTGCTCATTCCATATCTTTCAAAAAATGGCATGCTAACTAAAAAACTTACTGATATTGCAAAAGAATTAAATCTTCCTTTTCATTTATTAGAAAATGGTAAAATTTGTATTGCTGCTATTGATACAAAAGGATATGCTTCTGAAAATCTCAAAGAAATGATTTTAGCACAGATATGGTTATCTGATAATGATCAATCTTTATTTTTATTTGATGCTTTATTTGATAATTATGAAGATATAATATCTAAAAATTTTAATAAATTGATAAAAAAAGGTTTTAATAAAGAGGATATTGAAAATATAGTTAATCTAATGACAGAAATAATTCAAATTCCACCACCAATAGTTCACGAAATCAGTAATTACATTGTCCCTGATGCTGTTGTTACAATTAAAGAAGGTAAGATTTCATATAAAATTATTGAACCTTTTAAATTTAACATTTATAAATATCAGCTTAAGGAATCAAATCCAGAATTCAAAAAAATGTTAAATGACGCTAAAAATTTAAATAATGCTCTTATTTTAAGAAAATCTACATTTGAAACTTTTATGAAATATTTTGTCATTTTTCAACAAGAATTTTTCTTTAAAGGTGAAAAATACATAAAACCTATTTCACAAAAGGAATTTGCAAATAAAATAGAGATTTCTGAGTCCACTTTATCAAGGATTGTGAATAATAAATATATTGATACACCTTTTGGTATATATCCATTAAAATACTTTTTTTCAGCTTCCTATTCTAAAAAACTTGGGAAAAAAACTTCTGAAAATACCCAATCAAGGCTCCAGGTTATAAATGCTATAAAAGAAATTATTGAAAATGAACCTAAGGATAACCCTTATTCAGATGAAGAGATAGTTGAAATTTTAAGTAAAAAAGGTTATTATATATCTAGAAGGACCTGTTCTAAGTATAGAGATATAGCTGGTATTCCTTCAAAACAATTAAGAAAGGGGGTTATTAAAAAAAGTTAGGTGATTTTACTTTTATTTTTATTATTTTGAATTAACTTGGGAGGTATTATGGACATTTCTTACAATTCACATCATGTAGAAATCACTGATTCACTAAAAAGTTATTTTGAAAAAAAACTTACAAGGATTGATCAATATCAACATCTTATTGGAAGAATTAATGTTTATTTTTCTATTGACTCATCTTATGTTCATCAGGTAGAAATGGAATTCGAATTTGCTAAATGGAAAACCCTTTTCTTTTCTTCAAGAGATACAGATATGTATAGAGCTATTGATGATCTATTTGATAGAGTTGAAAAAAACTTGTCTAAACTTAAAACTAAAGTTGTAGACCATAAACAACAGGAACCTTTAAGAAAAATAGTTGAGGTTCTTGAATCTGAAAAAAATAAAAATATTCCGATACAAACAATTGATTTTAATCAGATAAGTAAAAAACCGATGTCTTCGATTGATGCCATTCATCTTCTTCATCCAAAAAAGAAATTGGATTTTGTATTTTTCTATAATTATGAACTAGAATCAAATAACATTTTACCATCTTTGATGATAAAACTATCTGATAAAGATTTTCTATTGGTAGAAAAGTTTGATAATACTCAAGATCTACTAATACATAAAGTAGAAAAAGTTGGTTTTAATAAAATAGAACTTAAAGATAGCACTAAATTAGAGTTAAGAGCCAAAACAATTGAAGATGCCATTAAATCAATCAATAATGAACCTTATTATTTTTTCATAAATGCCAATACTAATGATTATTCCTGTATTTTACTTAAAGATCCAGAAAGACCAACAATTTTGAATATAATTACCACTTAAATTTATTTATATGAGATTAACAGTTTTTGATTTTCTTCATAATTTTTTTGAAAAACATAATCTATTAACATTTAAATTTTTTACTGGTTCAGCGGGCAGTAAAAATTATATTTTAACCGATACTGTCGCTGAACCTTCAATTTTATTTCACAAAGATATTGAACTTGTTGAAAAAGGAATGCTTTATTTTTTTAATTCAAATTCATTAAATCTTTTCAGTAGATTAGAAAAAGAAGATTCAAAATTACTTGAAGAAAATATTAAATATATTTTTGAAAATTATAATCCTGCAATAATTATATTACCAGAATTAGTTGAACCCCCAAATCTATTATTAAGATTATGTCAGTATTATCATATACCAATCGTTAGAATTTCCGAACAGGCTTCAATACTTAAAAAACTATTGACAATTTTTCTGGAAGATAAATTTGCTCCATCTATAACTGTTCATGGAGATCTTGTTGAGGTTTATGGTGTTGGACTTTTAATTACTGGTGAATCTGGCATTGGTAAATCTGAAGCTGCTTTGGACCTTATCAAAAGAGGGCATAGACTTATTTCAGATGATATTGTTATAATAAAAAAGATGTCGGGTAATTTTCTATTTGGAACTGGTTCAGAGATTGCACCTCATTTTATGGAAGTAAGAGGTGTTGGAATTATTAATGTTGTTCAACTTTTTGGAGTTTCAGCAGTTAGAGATAAAAAAAGAATTGATGCAAAAATAATATTAGAAGATTGGGATCAATCTCGAAAATATGATAGACTTGGCTTAATAGATAAATATGAATCAATACTCGGCATAAAAGTTCCTGTTATTGTTATCCCGGTAAGACCTGGAAGAAATATTCCGGCTATAATCGAAACATCGGCATTAAATTTAAGATTGAAAAAGACTGGAATAAATTCTGCTCAGGCATTCAATGATATTTTAATAAAATGGATGAAATCAGAAAAACAGATAAAGATATAAATATAGAAAAAATTATTGTTAGACATCATTTAATACTAATTAATATGATTTTACTTTATAAAATTTGACAAATGTTAAAGTTGGTATAATTAGGTAAGAAAAATTTACTGTATTTTTGGGAATAATAAATGAAAGAAAAATCAGTTACAATAAAACTAGATGATGGAATACATGCCCGACCAGCAGCAATTCTTGTCCAAAAAGCTTCTTCTTACCCAAATACAACTATAAAAATAAGACGAGAAGATGTTGAAATAGATGCGAAATCTATAATGAGCATAATGATGTTAGCTCTTACTTATGGTTCTCAAATCACAATAATTGCTGATGGTGACGAAGAAGATGTCGCAATCGAAGAAATTTCGAATCTTATTGAAAGTAATTTTCAAATATAGTTCTTAATTAAAAATTTGATTTTCGCAATATTTGGTCTAAAATATTAATTATAATTATTATAATATAACTTTTTTGTTTTTTACTGTGACATTTTAATTTTAATATAGACCTTCTTATATATAAAAATTTGTAGAAGAAGGATAAATATGATGAAAAGATTAATTATTTTATTTTTATGCTTTATTTTATTTAATATAATAATCTTTGGTCAGGAAACTTCTTTTTTAGAAAAAAAAGATCCTCTTTTTTCGGCAATTTTATCCTGGTATATACCTGGAGCAGGCTTAATATATTCAGAAAATATTTTAAAAGGTGTTATATACATGGGTCTAGAATATTTTATTGCTTTTTATGGTCTTGCATCAATTGTTAAAATTAATTATACATGGCCATTTAATTTTACCTTTACACCTCCATTAAATCCCGATCAAGAAGATTATTTCAACCTTGCAATCTGGGGAACTTTATTTTTTGCGGTGCATATTACATCAATAATCGATAGCGCCATAACAAGTGATAAATATAATCAAATCAATAGCGATAAAATAAGGTCTATTCCTCCATCTCCTTTTATTGCGAGTCTTTTAAGCTGGACATATCCAGGTCTTGGTCAATTCTATATTAAAGATTATTTTAAGGGTTCAATTTTCATGCTAATTGATTTTACTCAAAAAATAATACTCTATATTGCTCTTTATTCAAAATTTTTTACAGAACCAGAGATTTCAGAATCTTTTGAAATAAATTGGAACTCTTTATCAGATAGCGAAAAGATTTTTTTTGTTTCTTACGCCTCTATATATATATTAAATCGTATACTTTCGGGTTATTTTGCTTACAAAGGAGCAATTGAATCTTATAAATATTACTCAAATTATAATAATTTAAATTTTAACTTAGTACCTGCTATCACTTCTGATAGTATGGGTTTATATATAATAATTTCTTTTAAGTAAGATGTTTTAGATATACAACATATGAACTTAGCGATAAATTACATAATTAAATTTAAGTAAAATTTAATATGATTAGCAAATTATTAAAAATTATTTTTCTTATAACATTAATTATATTATTTTTTTCCTTCTTTTTAGAAACAGATAATAAAAATATTTTTTCGATTACTCTTAATGAAAATAATATTTCTTGCAATTATAAATTGAATTTTAAATTTTCTCAATCTTTCATTGATCTATTATATTTCAATAACCAGGCTGAAATTGTTTATTATATTTTATTAGTCAAAAAAATTAGTGGACCAATTATAAATCAAGATCAAAAGGTAATGGATATCAAATATCAATATTTTTTAAGTTATAAAAATGATAAAAATATTTTTACTCTATATTCATCTAAAGAATATTATGAAAGTAATTCTATGAGTAAAGTTCTTGAAATTATTAATAATATGGAAATTGATAATGTTTTTAAATTAGAAAAAGAAGGTAAATACTTTTGTTCATCAGATATATCTATTACATCTTTAGCTCCAATATCTCCCGCACTCTTTTTCCTTTTTTTGTTTTATAATCCTTATAATATGAAAATATCAAATTTGGTTAGTAATATAATATCATATGAAATTTCAAAATAAAAAAATTCTAACTTTAATATTTTTAATCTGTTTAAATCTAATAATTGCTTTGACAATTTTATTGATAAAAGTTCCCTCAATATTTATTTTTAACCCTATTATCTTAATTTTTGGTTTTATCGAACTTTTTCTTTTAAATATTTTTGCTGCAATATTATTTAATCAATATATTAAATATAAGAAAAAGATATTTGGAGAAATATTAAAATTCAAAATTACCTTATACTTGATTATTAATATTCTTTCAATTTTTATTTTTATTATTGCTATATATGTCTTTTTAAATTATTCTCCTTCAATAAATAAACTTTATGATGATTATAATTTTTCTATAGAAGAAAAATATCTGGGTATTATTGATAAAATTAATGAATATAAAATCAGATTAAATAATCTACTAAATAATAAAGCTGAAAATATTATTAAGACATTAATGGATGACCCTTATACAATTTACTTAAAAGTAGATAATAAAGTAATGATTGAAGATATAAATTACGATATAGATCCTGGTTTTGTTGAAGAAATTAATACAAAAAAGATTGAAGATATTACACTTGTTGAAATAAAAAATTCAGAACTTTTTGTTTTTAATGATAATAATATCTGTTTGATTTATAAAATTCCCCAAGATCTTGTAAATTCAAAAAAGATGTTATTTGAACTAATAACTAAATATAAAAAAATTTATAGTCATAAAAAAAATACACCTATAATAACATTCGTATCTATATTTTTGATTATAATACCCTTTTTATTTTTTCAGGTATTTTTTCTATTTAAATATATTTCAAACCTGGTAGAACCTTTACAATTGCTTGTAAATCAGTTTAAAAAATTACCATCTGAAATATATTCTCCAATACCTTTACCTAAAAAAAGGTTTGATGAATTTGCATTTTTAATAATTCAATTCAATAGAATGCAAAAGCAACTTGAACAAAGAGCGGTTCTATTAAAATATCAGGAAAGATTTGAAATCCTTTCAAAAGTGACATCAAGATTAGCACATGAGCTAAAGAATCCTTTAACACCAATTGTCCTTTCATGTGAACTTATAGAGAAAAAATACCCTTATCAGGATAATTATAGAGCATATCTAATATCTAAACTTAAAATTATACAGGAAAATGTTAATTCTATAAGAGACAATATCAATAAATTCTATTCATTAAATTCTCAAAATAATGAAGAAACTGTTCCTATTTTAGTTAATGACTTTTTTAGGTCAATTGAGCAGTTCTGGAATTCAGATTGGATTGAATTAAAAATAGAAATTCCAGAGCAAAATATATATTTATATTCTCAAAAAGATAATCTTGAATCTTTATTTAATAATCTTATCATTAATTCTTATGAAGCAACAAATATTAGCGAAGAAGAAAGATGCAAAATTTTTATTAGAGTTTATATTGTGGATGATAAATATTTCAATATCATTTATACAGACAATGGTAGCGGAATTAATGAAAATGAAAAAAATAAAATATTTGAACCATATTTTACGACAAAAGAAAAAGGTAGTGGATTTGGATTATCAATAATAAAATCAATAATTGAAAATATAAATGGATTAATCGAATTTATTGGCAATGGGAAAATAGATGATATTAATTATAAGGGTGCAACATTTTTAATTAAACTTCCCTATGTAAAACAGATTATTTAATAAATTATCTATTTTATCTAAAAGATTGGATGGTTAAATATGACAAATGACTATATAATTATATGCGATGATGAATATGATATTCGTACTTTGATCAAAGAAATCCTTGAAGATGAAGGTTATAAAGTCATTACTACATCTACTGGAGATGAACTTTTTGCAGCTTTAAAAGTTCATAAAGTTTTTTGTGTTTTTTTGGATATTATTTTAGAAAATGAAAATGGTATCAATCTTTTAGAAAAGATTAAAAAGCAATATCCCGACATTGAAGTAGTCATAATAAGTGGTCATGGGACCATCGATCTTGCTGTTAAGGCTACCAAACTTGGAGCATTTGATTTTTTAACCAAACCATTAAAGACTGATTTGATCTTACAAACATTAAAAAAAGTAAATTATATTAATACATTAAAAAATGAAAATCTTGCATTAAAATATAAAAATTTTATGAATGATGAATTCATTGGTGAAAGTCCCGAGATTTTAAAAATAAAAGATTTAATAAAACTTGTTGGCAGATCAGATTCTAAAGTCATTATCTATGGTGAAAATGGAACTGGAAAAGAACTTGTCGCAAGACTTATACATATTAATTCAAACAGAGCAAATAACAATTTTGTAGAGATAAATTGTGCAGCAATTCCATCCAATCTTATTGAATCAGAGCTTTTTGGATATGAAAAAGGAGCTTTTACCAATGCTTTTAATCAAAAAAAAGGTCTTTTTGAAATTGCAAATAAAGGAACTTTGTTTTTAGATGAAATTGGCGATATGCCTTTGGAACTTCAATCAAAACTTTTAAGAGTAATACAGGATGGTAAATTTACAAGAATTGGTGGAATAGAAACTATATCAACAGATGTCAGAATTATTGCTGCAACAAATAAAAATCTTGAAGATGAAATTAAAAATGGAAATTTCAGGGAAGATCTTTACTACAGGTTAAATGTAATCCCGATATATTTACCACCTCTTAGAGAAAGAAAGGAAGATGTGCCTTTACTCGTCGAATATTTTATTTCAAAGATTAAAGAATCTGGAAATCTTAGAATTCAAAGTTTTGATCCTGAAGCCATTCAATATCTTGTAAATTATCCCTGGCCAGGTAATATTCGTCAGCTCAAAAACATAATTGATAGGATCAATATTCTAACCCCGTCTGAATTTATAACAAAGGAATTTGTTGAAGAAATTATAGAAAAAGGTTACAAAAAGGAATTTGATATTGAAAATGCTGATGATCTAAGGACATTAAGGGAACAATTTGAAAAAGAAATAATTATAAGCCGTTTAAAAAAATTTGATTATAATATTACTAAAACCGCACAATCACTCAATATTGAAAGAACAAATCTATATAAAAAATTAAAAAAATATGGGATAGATTTTGATGATAATTGATCAAATATTAAATGATAAGATTTCTAAATTAAAGAAAATAAATATTTTAAATAATTTTCCTGAAGACCTACAAAATAATCTTGTTAATAAAATAGTAGAAATATTAAAAGAAGAATATAAAAATCAAATAGAAATACATAGAATTTATGATGATGTAAATATAAAAAAACTTAGTGATTATATAAATAATTTTGATCTATTCAGTCAGACAATAGCTTTATTTTTATATAATTTTACTCAAAATTTAAGTAGTTTAGTAAAATTATCTATCCCTTCAGATCTATTATTATTTGTATTTACTGATGAAAAAAAAATTGAAGATACAAAAGATATATCAGTTATCCAATTTCCTAAAAATTTAGATCCACATAAATATATAAATGATTTTTGCATTAACAATAAAATTAAATTTGATAATAATAATACCGAAGATTTATTTAAAAGCTATTTTAATAGCTTTTCTGGAACTTTAGAAAAAGTACTTGATGATATTTTGATTTTTCTTCAAAAGACTAAAAGTCAAGTAATTACTAAAGAGATTGTCGCAAAATTTTTAACATTTTCATCTGGATTTACAATATATAATATTACCAATGCTTTTTTTCAGAAGGATAAATATAGTTTTTTCTACCAATATCTTCAATTTGTAGAAAGTGAAAATGATTTTAATAGTTTTCTTCAACCTTTTTTAAAAGAAGTAAAACTTCTAACTATTCTAGCTTCATTGACGATGGGAAAAGGCAGCATAACTGAATCTGATAAAAACAATATTTTTAATTTTTTTAATAAGTTAAATTTACAGTATAACCCATATAGACTCCAATATGACTTAAAAAAGCTTGATAATTTTGGTAAAAAAAGATTCTATTCATTATTAGAATTTTTAATTTCTATTGATATTTATAGTCGTTATTATGATAAATCTTCCGCACAAAAACTATTTGAAATAGGTATAAACCAATTTATTTAAATACTTTTAATTTATATTTTTATTTATTTTATTTATTTCCTATTTTTCTTTTATATTTTTTTTATTTAATCTTAATAATTTTTCTAATTCCTTCATCTGTTACTTTTTCTTAGCTATAAGAAGTGTTTGTCCTGCAATTATAAGATTTTTGTCTTTTATTTTATTTAAATATACTAAAATTTCGATTTCATCTTTAGTTAATTTGAATTTATAAGCGATATTAGAAAGTGTATCCTTCCAAACTATGGTATAAGGGAAAATTCTATATTTAGATAAAGGATATTCTAAAGGTTTATTTATATTCAATTCATTTATTTCTTTAACTATTAATATATCATAATCATCTATAGTTCTTATATCACCTTCAAATTTATTAATATCATTAAAATCATTGATATAATCTATCGTGTTTAATTGATGGTTTATAAAAAAAAATATTATAAATGAAAGTGGAATGATCAATAATATAATTAAAATTATATTATCTTTTTTAATCTTAATTTTTTTCATATCAGATCTCTCTATTTATTTTTAATATTTTTAATAACTAAAATAATCATATTTATTTTTTAATATTTCTAATAATTTACATAATATTTTCTGTCTATTTATTTTATGATAAAATTAAAGATTTTCAATTTTAAATTATTTTAATTGACTCTACTGTATCCAAATATATTGAAATAGTGTAGAAAAGAATTATATTTATTTTGATTTAACTCAATTTATAAAAAGGGGGAATTGTGTCCCTTATAGTTGTCTTATCAATAGTATCTGTTTTAGTCATTATTTCTACAATTTTATTACTTGTAAAATTTTTAAAGAAAAGGATGCTACTTACAAAAGCAGAAAATGAACTTTTAAAAGGTGAAGATAAAGCAGCAGAAAAAAAGTTTTTGGAAATATTAAAAGAAGAACCGGAAAATTGGGAAGCAATTAAAAATATTTCTTTATTATACATTAAAAATAAACATTATTCACAGGCATTATCTTATCTTGAAAAGGCACTTTCTCTACCTTCGGTATTAAATAACTGGAAACAATCAGAAATACTTTATTTAGCAGGTTTTTGTGCAAAAAACTTAAAAAAATATCAGCAGGCATTAAAATATCTTTTGACTTCTGCGGGACTTAACCCAAATGATATAGAAATATTAAAACTAATTTCTTTAGTCTATTTTAACCTTGAGCAATATGAAAAGGCAGATGTCTATTTCAAAAAATGCTATGCTAACAAAGAAAATGCAAAATTTGATAAAGAATTTGTAAAATCTTTTGGCTTAAACTGCTATTTTTTATCTAAACTTACTGAAGCACAAAAAATATTATCAAGTTATGTAGAAAAATTTCCAAATGATATTGAAGCAATGGCATATTATGGTTTAACATTATATAAAGTCGGACAAAAGGATGATTCAGAAAAATATCTGAAAATAGGTGTACAAAGCCCTAATTTAAGAGCAGAATGTTTATTTTATCTTGGTGAGTATTATTTTGCAAAGCAGGATTTCGCTACTTCTTATGCCTATTATTTAAAAGCGACCCAGACAAGAAATATTCAAAAAGAAATTTATCTTTCTTCTTTGTATCAACTTGCTCAAATAAATGTCAACTTGAACAAAATTAATGAAGCAGTAGTATTCTGGGATAAAATTTATAATATTGATCCAAAATATAAAGATGTTTCAGAAAAGATTAATACCTTTTCATCCTTAACTTCTGATGAAAGGATTAGACAATATAGCCTTGCAACACAAAAAGATGCCATTACCATATCTCAAAAAATGATTAGCATTTTACTTGGTCAGTACAACTTATTAGAAACAGAAACTATAGATGAAAAAACAATAGATTTTCTTGTTTCAAAATCAAAAGGTTCTAAGGTTGTATTATTATTATTTAGATTTATAAGAAGCACCGATAAAGTTGGAGAAATTGTAGTTAAAGAGTTTCATTTAAAAATGAAGGAAAAACAAGCGATAAAAGGATATCTTTTTTCTATTGGAGTTCTAAGCGAAGCTGCAAGAGATTTTATTGCACTTCGACCAATCGAATATTTTGATAGAAGTGAAATAACAAAGTTATTAAAAGAGATTTGGAATTAAATAAACATTTTTTAAGGTATTATTATGTTTTTTAATGAAGAAATTTTTAATTTAGAAGGTAAAAAAGATATACCTGAAAACTTAAAAGAAATATGGAACAAATATAATCTTGATGTAAAACTGCCTATAGACAAGGCGTTTGTTTTAACATCTGATCTTGGTAAAAAAGCTGGAATAATTGGTTTTTATCGAAATATAATTAAAGGACTTGCAATTGATCCAGATTACCAGGGGGAAAATATTACAGGCAAATTACTCACCTGGGCAATAGATGAAATAAAATTAAGAAATTATTCCAACATTTTGGTATATACAAATCCTAAAAATATTAATATTTTCTCATCATTTTCATTTAATTTAATCGAAAAAACAGATGATGTTGCTCTGCTTGAAAGAGGAAAACCAGATTTTAATGATTTTTTATCAAATCTGTTTTCTATCCGAAAATCTATACATTATAAGAGTTCATCTTCAATTATAATGAACTGCAATCCTATGACAAATGGTCACCTTTATCTTATAGAAACAGTTTCTAAAATTTCTGAACATCTTTTTATTTTTATACTTGAGGAAGAACTTTCATATTTCCCATTTAAGTATAGATTTAATATAGTTAAAAAGGCAACTGAACATTTAAAAAATGTTACTATTTTACCTTCTTCACAATATATAATTTCAGCAGCAACTTTCCCCGACTATTTCTTAAAAGATTTACCAAAAGAAAAAGTGTATGCTGAATTAGATGTTGCTATTTTTGGAAACAAGATTGCACCCACCTTGGATATAAAAAAAAGATTTGTAGGAGAAGAACCATATTGTCCAGTAACTTCAAAATATAATGAAACTATGAAACAACTTCTACCAAAATATGGTATAGATTTTACAATAATCGAAAGAAAAAAACATGAAGGAAAAGCAATTTCTGCTTCAACAGTTAGAGAATATATCAGGCAAGACAATTTTGATAAAATAAAAGAGATAGTTCCTCCTGCAACATATGAGTTTTTAATCTCAGAAGATGCAAAACCTATTATTGAAGAAATAAAAAGAACTACAAGAAGGCACTAATGCAAAAAGGTAAAAAAGATAAAAATAATATTAACTTAATACTTGGATCTTCCTCTGAAAGAAGGAAAATGCTTTTTTCCATGCTTTTTGAAAGATTTGAAATTATTGAGCCTTCATGTCAAGAAATTATTTTTAAAAATCCAGTAAAAACTGTTTTGGAAAATTCAAAGCTTAAAATGCTATCAATATTGAAAAATGAAGATATTAAGAAAAATTTATATAATGAAGATAAAAGTTTAAATAATAATGAAAACATTTTCATTACAGCTGATACAATAGTTTATAGAAATCACAAAATTTTCCCAAAGCCAAAATCAAAAGAAGATGCTTTTTTGATGTTAAAAGAGCTTAATGGGAAAAAACATTTAGTTTATACTGGAGTATGTATTTACTGTAAAAATAAATTTATTTTTTTTTATGAAAAAACAAAAGTATACTTTAATTTTTTTTCTGATAATCTTTTAAAAAATTATATCAATACGCTTGAACCTTTAGATGCTGCAGGAGCCTATAAGATTCAAGGTGCGGGTTCAATTCTTATTAAAAAGGTTGAAGGTTCAATAACAAATGTTATTGGATTTCCTGTTGAAAAATTTTTAAAATACTATAATAGATTTATTTGTTATTCAAAAGAGGAGGTTACGATTGTCAGTACTACCTATTAAAACACTTCTTGAAGCTGGCGCTCATTTTGGTCATGAAACTAAAAGATGGAATCCAAAGATGGCTCCATATATTTATGCTAAAAGAAATGGAATCCATATAATTGATTTACAAAAGACTTCAGTACTTGCAGATGCTGCATATGAAAAAATAAGGGAAACAGTTTTTAGAGGATATGATGTTCTTTTTGTTGGCACAAAGAAACAAGCTAGAGAATCTATAATCGAATACGCAACTAAAAGTGATTCTCCTTATGTTGCAAATAGATGGCTTGGCGGAACATTAACAAACCATGAAGTTATTAAAAAGTCTATTCAGAAACTTTTAGATCTCGAGGAACTTGAAAAAAATAACTTTCCTGGTTTTTCAAAGGCTGAAATTTCAAGGAAAAGAAAAGTTTTGGAAAAACTTAGAAAAAATGTTGGTGGACTTATCAAGATTCAGCATAAGCTTCCAGGACTTTTATTTGTCGTTGATACTGTTTATGAGCAAAACGCTATTTTGGAAGCAAAAAGGATGAATATTCCTATTGTAGCAATTGTTGACACAAATTCTGACCCAGAATTGATTGATTATCCTATCCCTGGTAATGATGATGCTATTAGAGCAGTTAGTGTTTTCTGTGAAATGGTTGAAAAGGCAATTGCTGAAGGAAGAAATCTTAGAAAAGACCAAAATACATCTGCATCAGAAGACACAACAAATAAAAATTTTACTACTTCTGATACATCATCATTAGACTTTCCCAATGAAGTTGTATCTGATGATTCATCTGATGATGATGAAATGTTTTAAGGATTTTTTATATTTAATTTAAAATATTTTACCTTTATTTTTTGTTTCAAAAGATTTTTTTATTTTTTTAATTTTATAACTATCTTTTTGAGTGAGAAAATTTTTTATTAAGTTTTTTATTAAGTTTTTTATTAAATTTTTTATATAAAATTTATTTTTTATATATTTTAGTATTTTTTTTATTTTTATTTTCTTATTACTTTTTTTTATTATTTTTTTATAAAGGGGATTTTATGACAATTAATAAAGATGATATCAAAAAATTAAGAGAAATGACAGGCGCAGGTATTGGTGATTGCAGAATTGCTTTAGAAGAAGCAAATGGCGATTTTGACAAAGCAATTTTAGTTTTAAGAGAAAGAGGACTTGCTAAAGCTGTCAAAAAAGCAGATAGAATAGTTTCAGAAGGTAGAGTTGCAATTTACCAGGAAAATTATTCTGGAATTTTAGCAAAAATCGAATGTGAAACTGATTTTGTAGCAAATTCTGAAGATTTTAGAAACTTTGCAAAAGATATAGCTAAAAAATTATTTGATAAAAAAATAAAAAGCATAGACTCTATTGACAATGAGATCGAACAACTAAGAACTTCTGCTGTATTAAAATTCAACGAAAATATAAAAATTTCTGACATTATTTTACTTGAAGGTGATGAAAAATCTCCCGTATTTCCTTATGTTCAGATGGGGAAAAATGGCGCTATTGTTCAATTTGAGCTTGATAAACCAATACCCGAAAGTGATGAACTTAAAGATATTTTATTTTCTGTTGTAGTTTCAGTTCAATTTTACAAACCAGAATATTATTCAATGAATGATATTCCTAAAGAAAAATTAGAAGAAGAAATGAAAGTTATTGAAAAGCAGGTTGCAAATGATCCTGCTTTTGCAAATAAACCTCAAAATGTTCTTCAAGGCATTATTCAAGGCAAGGCTAAGAAATCTTTTGCAGATAAAGTCTTCTTGGAATGCCCTTATGTTAGAGATGAATCGAAAAAAGTTGGCGAAATTTTAGCCAATGCAGAAAAAAAATTTGGACTAAAAATTAAAGCCAAAGTATTTAAATTTACCAGCATTGGATCCAACTAATGCGCGTTCTTATTAAAATTACTGGCGAAGCTATTTCATCTGAAGGATGTTCTATTGATTATAATAAAATAAAATGGCTCTCTGATATTGTAAAAAAGATTTATGATAATAATATTCAAATTGGAATTGTAATAGGTGGAGGAAATCTTTTTAGAGGGAAAGATCTTATAAAACATGGTTTTAAAGATTATAAGTCCCATTACATAGGAATGCTTGCTACCACAATGAATGGTATTGCAATTGAAGAAGTTTTTTCTTCAAACAATCTCCCCACTAAAATTTTCTCCGCCATTGAAATTCCAAGACTTGTGTCATACTTTTCTTATCAACAATATCAGGAAGCTATAAATCAAGGTAAAATCATAATATTTACCGGTGGTACAGGCAATCCTTATTTTACAACAGATAGCGCTGCGGCTCTTAGAGCAGCAGAAACCGACTGTAATCTTCTTATCAAGGCTACCAAAGTCGATGGTGTCTATTCTGATGATCCCAAAAAGAATCCAGATGCTAAAAAGATTGAATTTCTTACATATGATCAATTTTTAAAAGAAAAATACCAGATTATGGATTTGACTGCAATAGATATTTGTAAGCAAACAAAAATACCGGTTGTTGTTCTCAATCTTTTTGATGAAAATTCGCTTTATTCACTTTTAATTGAAAATAAAAGAATTGGAACTTTAATTTATCAGGAGGATATATGTCCCTGGCTTTAGATAATCTTTATCAAGAAGTTAAAAAAGCTATGGTTAAACCTATTCTTGTGCTTGAAGATGAATTTAAAAAAGTTAGAGGCGCAAAAGCATCACCTGCGATGGTTGAAAATGTTAAAGTCGAAGTCGATCAAAAATTTGTCTTGCTTAAAAATATTTCATCTATTTCAACTCCTGATGCTAGAACAATAGTTATTTCTCCATGGGAGCCCAAAACCTTAGCAGCAATTGAAAAAGGGATTTTAAAAGAAAATTTAAACTTAAATCCTCAAAATGATGGTAGAGTCATAAAACTTATACTTCCACAACTTACTGAAGAAACGAGAAAGGATCTTGTTAAACTTATAAAACAGAAATCTGAAGAAGGTAAAGTCGCCATAAGAAATATAAGGAGAGACTTTATTGAAAAACTTAAAAAGATGGAAAAAGATGGCGATATAACTGAAGATGAATATGATGAAGGGGAAAAGAAGATACAGGAATTCACAGATAAGGCTATAAAAAAAATCGATGAAATGTTTAAAGAAAAAGAAAAAGATATAATGACAATATAAAATGGATATAAAGCATATCGCATTTATAATGGATGGTAATGGTAGATGGGCTAAAAAACATGGGAAACCCAGAATTTTTGGTCATGAAGCCGGAATGAATAAAATTGAACAGGTATGTAACTGGTGTAAAGAGTATGATATAAGATATGGCTCATTTTTCGCATTTTCTAAGGAAAACTGGAATAGACCTAAAAATGAAGTCGACTTTATCTTTTCCCTTATCGAAAGATATTACAGGGATCAGATAAAAAAATTAATGTCAAATAGAATCAAATTTATCCATATTGGTGATAAAACAACTTTACCAGATAGAACAAATTCAATATTAAAAGAGCTTGAAGAGATTACAAAAGATAATGATGCTTTTAATTTATTATTTTTCTTCAACTATTCAGCAAGAGAAGAAATAGAGATGGCAGCTATCAGATTTGCTAATCAGCTATTAAAAAATAAAATTTTAATTAATGATAACGAGAATGAAAATTTACCTTTAAAATATGATAATCTATCTTTTTCTTCTTTTTTGTACACAAAAAACATTCCAGACCCTGATTTACTTATAAGAACATCGGGCGAAATGAGGATATCCAATTTTTTACTTTACCAGATAGCCTATACCGAACTTTATTTTGAAGAACAACTATGGCCCGAATACACAAAGTCTCATTTTATTAAGGCTATTGAATCCTACAAAAAAAGAGAAAGAAGATTTGGTCGTATAGATGAAAATAGATAAAAAATAAAAATATCGCTGGTTAATATGGCAAAAGAAGAACTTTTTAAAAGAATATTATTTATTGTCTTTGCAGTTCCAATTGTTTTAATTATAATTTTTTTACCTGTAAAATACAATATTTTAATTCTTCTTTTTATTTTAATTTTAATTGGATTACTTTCATTTGAATTTTATTTTTGCCTCAAAAATAAACAGATTTACATTAATTTAGTCTTATTTATTGTTCAATCAATATTGACAATTTTATCGGTTTTCCTTTACTCAAATTCTTTTATAAATTTTGAATTACTTTTATTTTTGATCTTAACTATCTTAATTATAACAAGCCTTTTCTATATTTTTAAGAAAAATATCTCAACTTATTCACTTTCATTATTTTTACATCTATTTGGACTTTTTTATATAAGCATTTCTCTTTCTTTTATTCTTGTTTTCTATTCTATTTTTTCTAATGCATCTAACTTATTTCTATTATTCTTATTAATTGTCTGGAGTTCCAATATTTTTGGTTATTTAATAGGTATGTTTTGGCTACCAAGAAATCCTCTTAATCTTGAAGTGTCGCCAAATAAATCTTTGAAAGGATTTTTGGGCGCAATTTTTTTTGGTACATTTATTCCATTTTCTCTTACGATAATTTTTCCAGATTTTTTTCATTTTTCTTTTTCAAATAAATTTATTATCTTAATTTTAATATTTTTAACCAATATTTTTTCTATAATGGGAGATCTTTTCGAATCTGCTTTTAAGCGTTTTTGTGGTGTTAAAGATTCTTCCAATTACTTAAAAGGTTTTGGTGGAATTTTAGACTCTGTTGATTCTATTTTATTTGCATTCCCATTTTATTTTTCATTTTTATTGTTTTTATTAAAGAATCATATAAAATAAAATTGTGATGAATAATATTTATCTTTCAATATTTGGATCTACTGGTTCAATAGGTTCTTTTGTTTTATCTTTATTAGATCAAATAGATAATAAATATAAACCCGAAATCCTTTTATTATCGGGTTATAATCAGATAAAAAAATTAATTGATTTACAGGAAAAATATAAGGCAAAATATCTTTTTGTTCCAGAAAAATATGTTGATCATCTTTTTAATGGTTTATCTAAATCAATAAGGAAAAAAACAGAGATAGTTACATCTTTTAATCAGCTTTACGAAATATTTAATGAGGTAGATAAAAACTCAAATTATATAATTAATGGTATTATAGGAATTGATGGAATAATACCAACTTTTCTATCTCAACATTTTAATATCTTTTGTGGATGTGCAAATAAAGAATCTATTATTATAGCTTATGAATTATTTAAAGATTTCAATAAAGATTTAATCTTCCCTTTAGATAGCGAGCATAATGCCATATATGAACTTCTGCCATCTTGTCCGAAAGAAAAAATTGAAAATATATATATTACGGGATCCGGTGGTAAAGTTTTAGGAAAAAAAGAGGAAGAAATAGAGCTTATCTCTCTTGATGAAATAATAAAACATCCAAACTGGAATATGGGGAAAAGAATAACTATAGATTCCTCTTCCGGAATAAATAAGGCATTTGAATTTGTTGAAGTTCAGGCACTTTTCGATATCCCTAAAGAAAAAGTGAAGATTCTAATAGATTCAAAATCTCAGATTCACGCCATAGTTCAGGATATAAATAACTATTATTATCTTGCAGCAAGTAATCCAGATATGCTGCTTCCCATAAATAAGTTTTTAAATAAAATTGGATTAATTATTCCTTATAAATCTAAAGAAATTTTAGATAAAACAATTAAGTTTGAATTAAATCATGATATTCAGAAAACATATCCTTTCTTAAATCTTTTTATAAAAAATTATAATAAAAGTTATGTTGAAGGTACTACAGTTATCTTTTTAAATTCTTATCTTCAAGATCTACTTTTAGATAAAAAAATTAGTTTTTCCAAATTAAGAAAACTATTGATTGATTCATATGAAATTTTATTTTTAAAAAGCGAAAATCAAGTAACTATAAACTTAAAAGAAAATTCAAACAACTACTCTTTTAAGATAAAAGAAGATTTTTTAAAATTAAACAACTGGAAAGATATAATTTTTAAGATGATAATAAAATACTTGAAAGAAAAAGAAATTCTGGAGGAACAGTGGTAATAATCTATTATATTATTGCGATAATTGGATTTTTAACTCTTGTACTTGTTCATGAATTCGGTCATTTTGTGTTTGCAAAACTTGCAAAAATTAAAGTTGTTAGATTTTCAATAGGATGGGGTAAACCTCTTTGGGAAAAGCAAATTGGGGAAACAACATATCAGATTGGAGTTTTCCCTTTTGGTGGATTTTGCCAGATGGCAGGGGAACAGATTACCGATGATTATATCCCATCTGAAGGTGATTTCTATTCTAAAAAACCATTCCCAAGACTTTTAGCTGTAGCAGGAGGTGTTCTTTTTAGCCTTTTATTTGGTGTTTTACTTATGGCAATTGCAGGCACAATACCTTCAATCGAGACATTTGTTCCACCTCAAATATATATAACAGAAGATCTTCAAAATCAACCTGCATATAAAGCAGGTCTTAGATCTTTGGATATTATAAAAGAAATTGATGGTAAAAAGATAGAATCTTTTTCAGACATTCAGATGATAGTCGGTCAAGCGATGGGTAAAAAACTTTCTATTAAAGTCTTAAGAGAAGGAAAAGAGCTATCATTTGAAATAATTCCTGATGTTGAAAGGTCGACAGGAAGATCAATAATAGGAATTTATCAATATCTTCCTCCTATTATAGATAAGGTAATCGATAATTCTGTTTTTTCTGATTTAAATCTTCAAAAGAATGATAAATTATCCTATATAATAGCTGAAAATGGCGAAAAGATTGAAGTAAAGTCGACTGCAGATATACCAAATTTTATAGAAAAGCATCTTTATGAAAATTTAGAATTTGTCTTTATTAAATCTAATAATAATATTGTCTCAAAAAAGGTTTTTGTAGATAAAAAATTCAATCTTGGTATTTCATTTTATATTGAAACTAGAAAAGTAAATGGTCTTCCATTTTATAAATCTTTATTTTTAGCATTTCCCAAAAGTTATGAGACTTTGGCAATAACTATTAAAAGTATACCCCTTCTTTTTTCTGGTAAAGTAAATGTTGGTCAATCTGTCGCGGGTCCTATTAAGATAATTTATCTTTCTTCTCAAGTTGCCAAAACTGGAATAAAAAACATACTTGAATTTTTCGCATTAATTACATTGGTTTTAGGACTTACAAATCTTTTACCTATTCCTGCAACCGATGGTTCATATATCTTATTTTTCCTTTTCGAAATGATAAGCAGAAAAAGATTAAACCCAAAACTAATTTCAAAAATTCAGAGTGTTGGTTTCTTTCTACTAATTATTTTAATGATAGTAGTTGTCCTTAATGATATATTTTCAATAGGTTCTCTTTTATAGCATTCTTAAAATTATATTTTTTAATACTTTTGTAGGTTAACTATGAATTCACAAAAGTTTAATGATTTTGCCTTTAAAAATTTTTTTTCAGATGAGATTTTGACAAAAAGAAAATTTGAAAGAATAGAAGATGTTAGAGGTGCATATTTTAGAGATTTAACTGCAATATTGCATTCATATCCTTTTAGAAGATTAAGAGGGAAAACTCAAGTCTTTTTTTCTCCTAGAAATGATCATATTTGCACAAGAATGGAGCATAGTCTGCATGTCGCATCTATTGCATCTACTATCGCAAAAGCATTAAAACTCGATACAGAACTTACATGGGCTATTGGGCTTGGACATGATATTGGGCATCCTCCATTTGGTCATCTTGGAGAAAAAATTATTTCTGAAAAAATATTAAAAGATAATAGTTTTACCCATGAAAAATACTCATATAGAGTCTTAACTAAACTTACTAATTATGGAAAAGGATTAAATCTTACTTATGCTGTATTAGATGGAATTTTATATCATTGTGGTGAAAAATTCGAAAAATCAATTTCGCCTAATAAAAATATCAATGATATGGAAAAAGATATAAAATCAACATACCAGCTTCAAAGTTATCCTTCTACCTTTGAAGGATGTATAGTTAGAATGTCTGATAAAATAGCTTATGTTGGAAGAGACCTTGAAGATGCCATTACTCTTAAATTAATTTCAATAAATGATATACCACAAAAGATAAAAGATACACTTGGCTATAAAAATAGTCAGATAATAGATACCTTAGTTAAAGATTGCATTGAAAATTCTTTGAAAACAGGATCTATCTGCTTTTCAGATAAAATACATGAAACTTTTTTAGAGCTTATAGAATTTAATTATAAAAAAATTTATCTACATGAAAAATTAAAAATTTTTGAAAAAAATTTTTCTATGATTCTCCTTACAATCTTTAATTATCTATCTGAAATCTACCTTAAATATGGTTTTTCATTTGAAAAATACTTAAAAGAGAAGAATTTTCTTGCAATTCGTTTTTCTGACTTTATAAAGAAGATGTACGAATTTTATAATAGTGAAGAAGAAAAAGATTCAATCTATTCTCCTGTAATAGATTATATTGCAGGCATGACAGATTCATATGCAATCGAATCTGCACAGGAGATACTTTTACCAAAAAGATTTCATTATGATCTTGAGATTGGTTCTTTAATTCAATAAAAAAATTTAATTAAATTTTTTATTAAAGGGGTTTTTATGGATGAAAAAAACTTACTTGAATCTATCAAAAAGACGGCAAAAGAACTTGAAACTGAGTTAATTGAACTTTCTAAAAAATTTATTTCTTTTAATTCTGTTAATCCAAAAACAGGCGGTCCTGGTGAACTTGAAGTTTCAAAATGGTTAAAAAATGTCTGTAGTGAAATGAATGTAGATGAAATAAAAGAAATTAATGCACCAGATAATCAGGTTCCTTACGGATTTAGACCGAACATTTTAGCTTTAATAGATGGGGAAAAGAAAGATAAAAGAATATGGTTTATGACACATATGGATAAAGTTCCGGCTGGAGAGATAACACTATGGGAAAATGATCCTTTTACCCCAGTTGTAAAAAATGGAAAGATCTATGGAAGAGGATCGGAAGATAATGGGGCATCACTTGTCGCTTCTATTATAGCTGCAAAGATTCTCAAAAAGTTGAATATCAAACCGAAATATGATCTTGGACTGATGTTTGTATCAGATGAGGAAACTGGTTCTGAATTTGGCATATCCTATGTTTTAAATAATTTCCAATTTGGTGAAGATGATTGGTTTATAGTTCCAGATGCAGGTAATCCAGAAGGCAACGAAATAGAAATAGCGGAAAAATCAATAATGTGGGTCAAGATGATAACAAAGGGTAAACAGGCTCATGCATCTATGCCTCATCTTGCAAGAAATGCTCATAGAGCAGCAATGGAATGTGCAATTGCCATCGATTCATACATTCATACTAAATACAATGATATAGACGACCTTTTTGTTCCAAATATTTCAACATTTGAACCAACAAAAAAAGAATTAAATGTTGAAAATGTTAATACAATCCCTGCTTTAGATATAATCTGTTTTGATGGTAGGATTTTACCTCACTATGATATCGATGCTATCTTTAATGAAATGAAGCAGATTGCTAAAATTTATGAATCAAAATACCAGGTAGAAATTTCTTTTGAATTTTTACAAAAAAATATAGCACCAAAACCAACTTCTTCTGATCATCCTTTAGTCATTTCTTTTTCAAAAGCCATTGAAAAAACAAGAAATTTTAAACCAAAACTTGTAGGAATAGGTGGTGGCACATGTGCAGCAATCCTTAGAAAAGCAGGTCTTCCTGCAATTGTCTGGGCGACAATAGAAGAGACTGCACATCAACCAAATGAAAATTGCACAATAGAATATATTTTAAATGATGCAATAACTTATGCTTACTTTCTTGCAACAGTAGAATAAATGAATATATTAATCTAAATTGAATAAAAAATACTATAAAAAGAAAAGAAAAGGAGTAAAGTTTATGTTTAAAGGGATATTGACAGCTCAAATAACTCCATTTAAGGATGGGAAAGTCGATATAGAAAAATTTGGAGAGCTTATTAAAAGACAGAAGGATGCAAAAACCGATGGTATTGTTATTGGTGGTTGTACTGGAGAATCTTTCACCCTTGAACAGGAAGATTGCAATCTTTTATGGGAAGAGGCTATAAAATATAAATCCTCGGATTTTAAGATAATATTTGGGATTGCTCATAACTCAACTAAAAGATCTATTGAAATGATTAAAGTAGCCAACAAATACAAACCCGATGGACTTCTTGTAATAACTCCTTTTGCAAATAAACCTTCTCAAGCTGGACTATTACAATACTATAATTCCATTGCTGAAGTTTCAGAAATCCCTATAATTTTATATAATGTGCCTGGAAGAACTGCTGTTTCAATATCTGCTGAAACTGTTCAAAAACTTTCAGCTAATCCTAAAATAGTTGGAATTAAACAGGCTCTATCAGATTTCGATGAATTTACAAAGTTAAGAATGGTATTAAATAATTTTTGTCTACTTTCAGGAGAGGACTCTCTGACTTTTCCATCCTTTTGTATAGGGTTCGATGGAGTAATCTGTACAAGTTCCAACTTAATACCCGAACTCTGGGTTGAAATGTATCAAAACTTCATTAAAGGTAATATTGAAAAGGCTGCACAGATTCACTTAAAAATCTTCCCTTTAATAAAAGCACTTTTCCTTGAAGGAAATCCAGCGCCTTTGAAATATGCTATGAAAGTGATGAAACTTTATAATGGAGAATTAAGAGAACCTCTTGTTGAAGTTAGCGAAAACACAAAAAAACAGATAGAATCGGAACTTAAGAAATTGAATTTAATTTAAGTTTTTAAATTTTTTAATTTACCAGCTTATTTTATATTTCGCTATTTTAAGTTTGAATTCTATTATCTTTTATTGAAATTTATAAAATTTCATTGATTTATAAATAAATTGTAAATCTTTTCCTGCAATTGCTTTAATGTAAATGGTTTTTGTATAAAATTTGAATCATTGATAATGATATTTCTTCTTGAAAATTCTTCTTTAGAATAACCCGACATATATAAAACATTAACTTTACCGAGTTTTTTCTTAATTATCCTGATAAGAGTATCGGCTGACATATCTTCAAGAATCATATCTGTAATTAGCGAATCTGGGACAAAACCTTTATCTATTAATTCTAAAGCTTCTTTTGCATTTTTAGCTTTTTCAATTTTTACATTAATTTTTAATAGCATCTTTTCTATAGCAGCCATGACTATTGGATCATCTTCAATAAGCAAAATGTATTTATCTCTTAGTACAAATTTTGCATCTTCGATAGTTTCAATTTTTTTCTCTAAAAACTCACTTAACAAAGGAAGAAGGATTATAAACGTAGTTCCTTTACCCAATTCTGAACAGGCATAAATATACCCATTTGACTGCTGTATTATTGAATACACAAGATAAAGTCCAAGCCCCGTACCTTTACCGGACTTTTTTGTAGTAAAAAAAGGTTCAAATATCTGGTTTAAAACCTGATTCTCAATTCCATTGCCAGTGTCTGAAACTTCAATTTTTATATATTTTCCTGGCAAAA
This sequence comes from Exilispira sp., assembly GCA_035385485.1. Classification (GTDB taxonomy): domain Bacteria; phylum Spirochaetota; class JAAYUW01; order JAAYUW01; family JAAYUW01; genus Exilispira. The sequence goes on along the minus strand of DAOOKC010000001.1, from coordinate 42,858 downwards.
TATTTTCATTTTTTCCCTGATTAATTTCTATATTTTGAGTCTTGACCAAAATCTTGCCACCATTTGGCATTGCATCTTTCGCATTCGAAAAAAGATTTATCAAAACCTGTTGAAAGTTTATTGAATCCATTAATACATTTGTCTCTTCTGCCAATAAAAGATACTCTATTTTTATATCTTCTCCAATAAGCCTTTTTGCTAATTTATCAATTTCGTTTATTTCCCTATGAATATCTATTACATCCTGTGTTGTCTCTTTTTTCCTGCTAAACATTAAAATTTTTTTAGTCAGTTCTGAACCTCTAACTCCAGCATCATATATATTTTTTACATCTTCATATAAAGGATCATCTTCCTTTAACGAATCAAGTATTAATTGAGAACTATTAAGTATTATAGTTAATATATTATTAAAATCATGTGCAATACCACCCGCAAATTTCCCTATAGATTCTGCTCTTTCAAGTTGCAATAATCTATTATATATAGATTCTTTTTCTTTTAATAATCTTTTAAATTCTGTAATATCTTCCATTAAGATTATAATATCATAACTATTTTCATCCTTTGTCAATACTTTACTTGCCTTAATACTATATATCTTCTTTGATAAATTATTTTTTTCAATTTCAATTTCATAATTATCTATTACAAAGTTTTTTTCATCAAGATCTTCAAATAGAAATTTTAATTCAGTTTGTTCAAAAAAATCATCATCTATAGAAAAAAAATTAATATTTATAATCTTAGATTTTTCACCAAATATTTCACAAAATTTTTGATTTGCCTCTCTTATTATATAATTTTCATCCAATATCGCCAATGGATTATTAAGTTTATCTATCACCTTTGAAAAATAATTAAGATTATTAATAATCTGTCTATTGATCTTCTCATTTTCAATAATCTTTTTTTCTAATTCTTTATTAACTTTCTCAAGCTGAATCATCTTACTTTCAAGTTTTCTTATAAGAACTTCATTATATAGTTTATAATATGTCGCCAGATCTTTTTCCTCTATCTGTAAAGTCTTAATACCACCAACTGAAAATTGTTCCATCACATCTTTGATAATTTTATTAAATTCATCCTTTTCTTTTGGTTTCAATATAAATTTACTTGCCCCAAGGCTTAAAGCAAGCTTTTCATCCTGTTCATCTGTATATGTTGCAGTATAAAAAACAAATGGTATAAGCTTTAGTTTTTCATCCATTTTTACATTTCTACATAGTGTAAATCCATCCATTTGTGGCATTAAAATATCTGAAATTATTAAATCAATCTTTTCGTTTTTCAATAAATTCAATGCCTCAACTCCATTTTTTGCCTCTATAACATCATATCCATCTGATTCTAAATAATTTCTCAGCAAATACCTATTTTCTTCAAAATCATCTACAATAAGTATTTTGGACATAAATCTTCCTTTATCATTTTAACTTTTCTTAAATTTTTCTATTTCCATTATAAAAGTGTCGGGATTAATTGGTTTTTCAATATACCCATTGCATCCTGCTTCCAATGCCTTTTCCCTGTCACCTGGCATTGCATATGAAGTAACGGCGACAATTGGTGTATTAATATGTTTTTCAAAATTCCTAATCCTTTTAGCGACCTCATATCCATCCATATTTGGAAGCTGAATATCCAATAATATCAGGTCGGGGAAAATTTTTTCAAGCTTACAAAGTGCTTCCATACCATCTTTAGCAAATTCGACATTATATCCATTTTTTTCTAATAGATATTTTTCAAGATATAGATTTTGTTCATTATCTTCAATTATTAAAACTAATGACATAAAAAATCCTTTCTTTATTTTAAAATTTAGCATTTTGAATTTTTCTATACTATTATTTTTCAAAAATAAATATCACTCTTTATACTATATAATTTATTCTGGTATATTAAATCTAACTTTTGAACCTATTCCAAACTTACTTTCAAAACTTATTTCACCTCCAAGTAATTCGACTATTTTTTTACATATTGAAAGACCAAGACCGGTTCCTTCATAATTTCTGTTTAATCTTTTATTTATCTGACTGAAAGGCTTAAATAATAAATTCATATCTTCTTTTTTTATTCCAATACCTGTATCTATAACTTCAAATTCTATAAAAGTTCCATTTTTCTTACAAATTAAGGAAATTTTACCTTTATCGGTAAACTTTATTGCATTACTTATAAGATTAATTATAACCTGTTTTAATCTTTTCCTATCTGAATTTATAATATTAATGTTGTTATCAAATAAAAATTCAAATTCAAGTCCCTTATTTTGAATTAATCCGATTAAACTATTTATAATTTCTTCCATTAGTGGTAAAAGTTCAAATTTTTCATAATAAAGCTTTAGTTCACCTGCCTCTATTTTTGAAATATCTAAAACATCATTGATTAGATCTAGAAGATGTTGAGAACTTTTTTTTACCATCATAAGTTGTTTTTTTTGCTCTTCATTTAATTTCCCTGGAAGTTCCTGTAAAAGTACACCTGTAAAACCGATTATTGAATTAAGAGGTGTTCTAAGTTCATGCGACATTGTGGCTAAAAAAGCACTTTTCATTCTATCCGCAAATTGAGCCTTTTCAAGAGCTTCTTCCAATTCTTTTGTCCTTTGATATACTTTGTTTTCAAGTTCTTTGGAGTATGATATCAGTTTTAAGTGTAAAACTCTATTATTTAATGCAACTGAGATCTGTTGACAAATTGATTCCAATAAATTCTTAAAAATCGAAAGATCTTTTTCTTCAAAACTTGCAAGAAGCAGGATACCAATGACTTTATCTAAATATTTCAATGGTAAAACTGCAATAGATTTAAACCCAGAATTTTTACACTCATCTCTTTCTGCTAATTTTTCGTCTCTAAGATCTTTTATAAAAATAGATATTCCATCCAGGTAAACCTTTCCACACAAACAATGACCAATAAGATGAATATCATTTATATGCCATAATTTTCTAATATTTTCTGGTTGAATATCTTCAACTATTATTTTTTCTTCATCTGAAATAAAAAGAATCGCTGCACTAATACCAAAATATTCAATTATTTTATTAAGAATTGTCCTTGTAAAATCTGGATTTAAAAGATTTATGTTAATAATAGAAGAAAGATCAAACAATATATTCAGATCTTTGTTTTTTTTATTTAGTTCTTCTGTCATCAACATCTCTTTCGTAATATCATCGAAAACCCCAAGATAACCTTCCAAATATCCTTTATCTGAAAAAACTCCTTTTAACCTAACTTTTAAAAAATGAATCTGATTGTTTATATCAGTTATTGTAATTAATTTTTCAAACTCTTTTTCATTTACGACTTTATTTAACCAATCATTTTTAATAGTTTCCCATTTATACTGAAAAGCAAATTTAAAAAAACCATTTCCAAGACATTCATTAGAATCATATCCACTAATCTTCTGCCAGTAATTATTTATAAATAATATATTACCATTATTATCTGTTTTAAATATTCCATAAGGAGAGATTTCTGAATATTCTTTAAAATATTTTTCACTTAATGAAAGCGTATCAAATGTAAGTTTAAGCCTTGATCTAATATATTTAAGTTTTTTATTTATAAATAAAATATAAATTATTGTAAATAATATGATTAATCCAAGAATTATAATTAATGAGATAAAAAAATTATTAATTCTTGTTTTCTGTGAAACTTTCCATTTCCTTAAAATTTTATAATACACTGAATTCTTATCTAATTTCCATTCTGACAAATATTTATCGATAGTAGTCAAAATATCCTGGTTTGTTCCTTTTTTTGTAACAAAAAAAAGTTCGGATGGAAATAATTCTATTGCTGTGTCTTTTAAATTAAATTCCTTATAAAAATAATCGCCAAAAAAGTTATTTGAAATTGCACAATCTGTAGTTCCATTCCTTGTCATCAAAAATGCATCTTGAAAAGAAGATGCTTTTACAAGTTCATAATTATAAAATAAATTTTGTTTTAAAAGAATTAGATTTTTCTCCTGAATCGATGAATCAAGAACAGCGATTTTTTTTCCATTCAAATCAGATAATTTTCTTATTCTTAAACTTTTATTAGAATAAATTTTTGAAAATGATTCCAAAACAGCAATTTTATTAAAATCATAAATTATAGCCCTTTCTTTTGAATAAGCAACATCAACCATTAAATCTATTTTACCTTCAGCTGCTGCATGTAAACAACCAGACCAATCAGATACAAAATAGTTAATCTTCCAGCCTTCCTTTTTTGCTATTTCATTTAAAAGATCCACCCATATCCCTGAAGATCTACCTTTACTATCAATGAAAACCTTGGGTTCGTTCTGATATATACCCAGAGTAATTTTCTTAATCGGGTTATTATTAAATATTAAAGAATAAAAAAAGATTATAGTAAATATTAATATTATAGATAATTTTAATAATCTTTTCTTACTTCTAATAAAATCTTTTTCCATAAAATAACTCGATATATTATCTTAAATTGTTGATTAAATAACAATAATAGTAATAGATAAATAAAGTTAATCTTTACCGTAATTATAAGATATAAAATTTGAAATTCAAGAAATGAAGAATTTTATATTTTTTTTATTTTTATTTTCTTTTCTTTTATTTTTTTTATTTTAATTTTTTGATTTTATTCATCCTATTTTATTTTATCATTTATTAAATCGAAAATGTATTATATCACCATCTTTTACTTCATAATCTTTCATTTCAAGACGTATTAATTTTTGTTTTTTTAGTTCTTCTTCACTTTTATACTTTTCCCAATCAGAATAATGATAAACTTCGGCACGAATGAAACCCTTTTCAATGTCAGAATGAATGACACCCGCAGCTTCTTTTGCATGAGTTCCTTTTTTAATCTGCCAGGCTTTAACTTCATCAGGACCAACAGTAAAAAAACATATTTGATCCAAAAGAGAAAAAACCTCCTGTAAAATCCTGGTCTTTGCATCTTCTTTTAAGTTTAATTCATTTAAAAATTCTCTTCTATCCTCTTCATTCATCATCATAAGATCATATTCCATTTGACAGGAGATAAATGAGATTTTGTGGAAACCATCAAAAATTGACATTTCCAGACCTTTCATTATTTCATCTATTTTCTGAATCTGCTGTTCTGAAATATTTAATATATATAAAATTGGTTTTTGGGTTAAAAATGAAAATCCTTTTGAAATCTTTTTTTCTTCCTCTGTAAGTTCTACCTTTCTTATAGGAACTCCTTTTTCTAGATTTTCTTTCAACTTTAACATCATTTTAAGTTCTATTTCGTCCTCTTTTTCTTTTCTTTTTTGCATAGTTCTTTTAAGGCTTTCTATTCTTGTTTCGACACTTGATAAATCAGCAATAATAGATTCTTCTTCAAATCTTTTTATCTCTTTAGTAGGCTCAACTTTCTCTTCTGCTTCATCTATCTGATTAATATAATAAGGTATTATATAACATAATGCATCGGCATTTTTATACTCAGCTATCCTTTTTGCACTATAAAACTCTTCTTTTTCAACTCCAGGAAAATCTATAAATGTAACTTTTGCATGAACTATGCTTTTTGGTTTAAAATATTCTGCAAGTCTATCGACTCTAACATCTGGTATTTTAGCGACACCAATCTGTTTCTCACTACTAAATTGATGGTATTCAATCTGTGTTAAAATAGAAAATAAAAGAGTCTTACCCGCATCTTTTCTGCCAATAATTGCTATTTCCATTCGATTCTCCTAAATTATATATTTTTCTTTTAATAAAAAATTTCTTTTTTTAAAAATTTTTCTTTTTTAATTTTCTTTTTTAAAAAGATTAATTTTTTACAGACATGATTTTGCCAAAGATTATTTATTATTTATTTTTTGTTTTTTCATATGCTTTTAAAAGCCTATCCATAACTTCCTTCAATATTTTTCTGCTTGTTGCGAAATTCATTCGCATAAATCCTTCTCCACCACTTCCAAATTGTCTTCCTTCGTTTAATAAGAGTTTCGCTTCATTTAAAAAGAAAGAAAAAAGTTCTTCATCTGTCAAATTTAACTCTCTACAATCAAGCCAGGCTAAATAAGTTGCTTCAATTGGAAATAGTTTTATCTTTGGAATTTCTTCAAATCTTCTTTTGATATAATTATAATTTTCTTTTAAGTAAAAGATTAATTGATTTAACCATTCATCTCCTTCATTATATGCTGAAATAAATGCAGGAATACTAAAAAGATTTGGGACTCCAATACCAAGAGTTTCCATTGTCTTTTGAAATTTTTTGCCAAGATCTTCATTAAATATTATAGCATATCCACTTGTAAGCCCTGCAATATTAAATGTCTTATTTGGTGCGCTTAGAGTTATTACATAATCTTTGGCTTTTTCAGAAACCATAACTGTAGGGATATGTTTTTTATCGCTCAAGATTAAATCTGAATGAATCTCATCTGAAATAATCAAAATTTCTCTTTCTATACAAAATTCTACAAGTTTATTAAGCTCATCCCTCTCCCAGACTCTTCCTACTGGATTATGAGGACTGCATAAAATTAACGCCTTGGTGTCTTTGTCAACTATAGAATAAAGATTTTCAAAATCTATTGTGTATCTTTGTCCTTCAAGTTTTAATCTATTTATGATCAACTTTCTTTTTGTATTTTCAACAGATTGAAAAAAAGGATAATAAACAGGTGTTTGGACAATAACTTTATCCTCGGGTTTTGTAAATGCTAATAAACTTAAATATATTGCCGGAACGACTCCAAAAGAATAAAATATATTTTTCTTTTCTATTTTAAGCTGATATTTTCTAAAATACCAATTAATAATAGACTCGAAATATTCTTCAGTTCTATAAGGATAACCATAAATCGGATGTTTCACTCTTTTCATCAGGGCTTTTTGAATGGGTTTTGCAACTTCAAAATCCATATCGGCTACCCATAAAGGAATGATTGAATCATCTTTATATAAATTTTTAATAATCCCCCATTTAAGGCTTTCACTATTTTTTCTATTTATAATCTTATCAAAATTGTATTTCATAAATCACCTCATACTAATTAATAATGAAAAATTTATACTTTTTTTGACTATACACAAATTTTTTATAATGTAAAAAAAAGGTGTAATAACAAAATTATAGTTATTTAAACAATAATATAACAGGATTTTATTTTGGAAAAAGAAATTGTTAAAATAAACTCAATTGGAGCTAATGGTGTAGGTGTTACTAAAACTAAAGATGGCAAAATCTGCTTTGTTCCTTTTACTCTTGAAGATGAGATTTGTGAAATCGATATAGTTGAAAATCATAGCGATTATGCTGTTGGTAAATTAATTAGGGTAATTGAAAAATCAGAAAAAAGAATAGAACCTCAGTGTGCTATTTTTGAAAAATGTGGGGGATGCAATTTTCTTCATACAACTTATGAAAATGAATTAAATATAAAGAAAAAAGTAGTTTTAGAAACACTTTCAAAAATTGGTAAGATAAATTATGAAGAAATAATAAATGTTGATGAAAAAGGCAAAAATAATCAAAATAATAACGATAACTTTTTAATACCTAGTAAAAGTAGATTTCATTATAGAAACAATGTTCAAATAAAGACAACAAAAGATGGTGAGATAGGCTTTTATGCGCCTAAAACTTTAAAGGTCGTTCCTTTTCCTAATTTTAAGTGCCTTTTATTGACAGAACGAATGCAAAATTTTATTGATAACATCGATAAAAAATTTTTTCTTTTTACAAAAGGTTTTACACTTCGAGATGGTTTAAAAATCTATTCAGCACATTTAAATTATCTTACAGATAGTAACTTTTGCGAATATAAAGTTAATGACTTTATTTATAGAGTTGGAATTTCTGATTTTTTCCAGGTAAATTCCTTTTTATTGGATAGATTTCAGCTTGAAGCTTGTAATCTTGTTAAAGAAGACTTTTCTACTATTGAATTATATGGAGGTGTTGGTTTTTTTTCACTTCCCATGGCTAAAAAACTTGATAATCTTTTGGTAAATGAATTATCTAAAAATGCTATTTCAAACGGTAAATTTAATTCAAAACAAAATAATATTAATAATATTGAATTTATAGCATCTGATGCATCTTTTTTCATAAAAAAATATAACGATGTTTTGCAGATTTTTGTTGATCCGCCAAGAGCGGGAATGGAAAAAGAGGTGGTAAAGATTATTAAAGATTCAAAAATTCAAAGAATTATATATGTCTCATGTAATCCCGCTACCTTTTCGAGGGATTTATTAGATTTATCTGAGAAAGGTTTCAAACTTAAAAAATTAAAGATTATAGATAATTTCCCGGCAACCTATCATATTGAATTAATAAGTCTTATAGAAAGATAGTGGGGAATTAGAATAAAAAAATTAAAAAAAAAAGGATAGGCGCTCATTCGCTAAGGGCCTATCCCAACAACGTATCTGCTCGTTTTTTTACAGGGAGGAAGATTCACTTATATTTTCGGTATTTTAAAACTTATCTTTAATCATTTTGTGCTTTTTTATTTATCTTTTTAGGATATAAAAGATGTACAAGATTTAGTATTTATATTATTAAAATTTTGGATCAGTATTTTCTGATTTTTGCAAAGATTGAACTGGTATCTTTTCAAAAATTCTTTGAATCTCAATAACCTTTTTATTTACTTCATCAAAAACAAAGTAAATTCCATTAACCTGAGCATCACCATCCGCTACTTTAAAAGCTTTTGGCATCATGGTTCTGAATTTTTCTATAATAATGTCTACCTGCATCCCTATTACACTATTTAATGGACCAGTCATGCCAATATCTGTAATATATGCTGTTTTATCTGATAAAAAACTCTCATCAGCAGTTTGGACATGGGTATGTGTGCCAAAAATAAGATTTACTCTATCTTTTAAATAATATCCTATGGCAACTTTTTCTGCTGTAGCTTCAGCATGAAAATCCAAAATTATACAATCAGCAGATTCAAATGTTTGTTTTTCCTTTTCATATAATGTTTCAAATGAAAATATAGGGGGGAAAAGAGGGTCCATAAATACCTGTCCAAGTAAGTTTATAACTAAGATTTTTATGTTATTCTTAGAAAATAAAACCCATCCTTTCCCAGGTGCATTATCTCCATAATTTAATGGACGAATTATTTTATTATTTGAATCAAAATATTTTAATATCTCTTTATGTTTCCAGATATGATTTCCTGAGGTAATTATATCAACACCCATTGAAAAAAGATCATCAGCATTTTTAGGTGTTATTCCTATACCACCAGAAGCATTTTCACCATTTGCAATTATAAGATCGGGCTGAAATTTTTCTTTATTTTTATTAATAAAATGAGATAGGGCTTTACGCCCTACCTCACCTACAATATCTCCAAATATTAGTATTTTTAACATCAGTCAGTATGCTCCACAACTCTTTTCTCTTTAACTACTGTTATTTTAATTCTACCAGGATATCTTATCTTTGTATTCTGAACAATTCTTGACTTCATTTCTTTTGCGATTGTATCAAGTTCAGACTCTGGAACATCGGCTTTGACAAAAAGTCTTATTTCTCTTCCAGCCTGCAAAGCATAAGCATGTTCTACTTTATTAAATTGTTTTGCTTCTTTTTCAAGTTCTGTCACACGATTGATATAATCTCCCCATGCTCCTTCATCATACCTAACACCAGGGCGAGAACCCGATATTTTATCTGCAATTCTAACTATAACTGCCTCAACTGATTCTGGATATTCTTTTTCATCTATTATAGAATATGGGAAACCAGTAGCTTCATGATGCCATGCTACAGCTGCAATAACTTCTTTTGATTCGCCAATTTTTTTAAGAAGTTTTACACCTTCATCAACATGCTTATTACCAACATCACTTTCAATAGCCTTACCAATATCATGGAAAAGCCCTGCCCTTTTTGCAACCTCTGCGTCTGCTCCAATTTCATTGGCTATAATTGATGCAAGTTTTGCAACTTCTTTTGAATGGATTAATATATTTTGACCATAAGACGGTCTATAATATAAACTTCCAACAGCTCTAATAAATTCGTTACTAATTTTATTTACACTTATCCCAAGTTCATATAAGGTTTTTGTCCCTTCTTCCATAATCTTCTGTTCAACTTCAAGCTTGGCTTTTTCATAGACCTCTTCTATTCTAGCAGGATGTATTCTCCCATCCTTAATAAGATTTTCTAAAGTTATCTGAGCCTTGATTCTTCTTATAGGATCAAAACCAGAAACAGTAACAATCTCTGGAGTATCATCTATTATAATGTCTACACCAAGTAAATTTTCAAGTGTTCTTATGTTCCTTCCTTCACGACCTATTATCCTTCCCTTCATCTCATCATCTGGAAGAGTAATGTTGGTTATATTCATCTCTTTAGATACATCTGATGCAACTCTTTGCATAGAGGAAACAAGGATATCTCTTGCTTTTTTATCGGCTTCAAGCTCAAGTTCTTTGATCTTTTCTTCGTAAGAGCTTAATCTGTCATTAAAATAATAGGTAAGTTTTTCTTCAACATCTGCTTTTATTTTTTCTTCAAGCTTTTTTCTGGCTTCTTCTTTAGTCAGAGAAGCTATTCTTTCAAGTTCTTTATCGATTTTACTTTCTCGTTCGTTTACCCTATCTTCACGACTTTTGATATGTCTTTCTCTTTCGAAAATGACTCTTTCTTTTTCTTCTAAAGATTTAAGTAATCTATCGAGATTCTCTTCTCTGCTAGAAAGCCTTTTTTCAATAGAATTAAGTTCATTTTTCTTTTCTTTAAGCTCTTTCTCAAACTCTGCCCTTTCTTTACTGATAGTTTCTTTAAGCTCATTTAATTTTGTTTTTACCTTTTCCTCTGCATCATTCAAGATAGAAGCAGCTTTCTTTTCGGATTCCTCTTTTAGTTTATTTGCTAATAATTCTGCGCTTTGCAATTTTAATCTTGCATATAAATATCGAAATATGTAACCAACAACTACTCCAACAATTAATGAGACAAGAGAGGGTATAAGTAAATTACCTTCTGCCATATTACCCCCTCATGAATTATTGTATTTTTCATTTATATCTAATAAATACTATAATATTTAAAAAAAATCAATTAGACTTTTTTTTATTTTGATATCATTTTCTTTTTTGAAAGGTGAAATTATGAAAAAAAATATCTATGAAAATTTTTTGGTTAATAAAGAAGAAGCAAATATCGATGATATTCAAAAGCTTCTTAACTTTTCTAATAATTTGGGTTCAGAAACATTTTTTTATAAAGAACCTTTTTATAAAAAAGGGGATGAAAAAAAATTGATAGAAGATTATAATTTACAAAAAATTGGTTATGATTTTTTCAAAACTGAAAATGGAAAGATTATATTTGAAAAATTGAGAGCAAAAATAAAAACAATAAAAGATTTAAGGAATTTACTTAAAAAATATTCCGAAACCTTTTTAGAGACAGACATATTCGATATAAAACAATTTTTAATTAATTTCAATCATATTTTCAACTTATTTCCACTTAATCAAATCCCTCTTTTCGATAGAAATTCAAATAAATATGTTGAAGAATTATTATATAAAATAGATAGCAACCATCCTTATGAACCGACATTTTCAATCTATAAAAATTCTAGTAAAAAGATGCATGAACTTGCTACTCAACTGGAAGAATTAGAAAATCAAAAAATAAAAATTGAAAAAGAAATAGAAGAAAAATATAAAGAATTAAATATCACTTTTTCCAATCCAAAAATCATATTAAAGGAAGACAAAAACAAATTAGATATTATAGAAAAAGGTAATTTCGAGATATTGGAAGAATCATCTTTATATATAAAGGTCAAATTAAAACCAGATGAAAGATTAATAAAAATTTATGAACAAATTGATGAGATTAATAATAGAATATATAAAGAAAAGCTTAGAATCTGTCAGGAAATTTCAAGATCTATTAGAGATTTTAAAGAAGATATTTTAGAAAGCTTTGAACTTATTGGTAAAATTGACTCTTATCTTACAAAAATTGATTTTGCATTTAAGATAAATGGCACAATTCCAGATATTACAGAAAACCAATTTATTATAAAAAATGGTAGAAATATAATACTTCAAAAGTATGTAGAATCAGAAAAGATGAAATATATACCTATTAATATAGAAATGGATAAAGGAGTTACAATTTTAACTGGTTCGAATATGGGTGGCAAGACCTGCGCTTTAAAAACTATAGCCCAAATCGCATATCTTGTGCATTCAGGATTAATGCTTCCTGCTGAAAAAGTTAAAATTCCACTTTTTAATGGAATTTATATATCAAGGACATCTTCATCTTCTATAAAAGAAGGATTATCTTCTTTTGGATATGAACTTGTATCTATAAAACCATTTTTTGAAAATCTTGATAATAGTTACCTTTTTCTATTGGATGAGCCGGCATCTGGCACTAATCCAATAGAAGGAAAAGCTATTGTCAGGGCGATGGCTGAAAAATTTTCAAAAAGCAATTCTTTTGCTATAATTTCAACGCATTATGATGGTATATCTGAAGGTATTAAATGTAGAAAATATTGTATTATTGGTTTTACAAAAGAGAATCTTGAAAGGATTTCTCACTATCTTTCTCTTGATGAAGAGCTACCTCTTTTTCAGCTTCATCAATTTATCGATCATTCTTTAGTAGAATTATTTACCGAAAGCGAAGTGCCAAAAAATGCTATAACATTATTAAAATTATTTAAATTCAAAAATGATTTTATAGAAAAGTGCATTAATAATCTTGAAAATCCCTAAAATATTGAGCAAGATATAGTGATCCTGTTATTAATATTGTATTAACATCATTGTTTTCTTTTATAATTTTATCTATAATATCTTTACCCTTCCAGTTAACTCCATTTTGAACATAATATTGAATTTTTTTATTTTCTTTTTTCGCAATATCTAAAGCTATATTTAAATAATTTGAAACTTTTGAATCTTTCCATTTATCAAGTTCAACAAAATAAAAAATATTTGATATTTTAAAAAGGCTTTTCAAAATGCCTTCATGATTCTTATCTTTCATCATCCCAACAACTGTTGCTAATTCTGGTTTTATTAAATCTTCTTCTAACAATTTTTTAATTGTAACTACAAGCTTTTTTATTGAGTCTTCTGTATGAGCTCCATCTAAAATTAGTGTTTTATCTCTGTAATTAAATATCTCAAATCTACTTGGCCAATAGGCATTTTTCATGATATTTTTAATATTTTCAACTGAAATTTTTGTTTTTAGTATTTGTGAAGCTACAAAGATAGAACAGATAGCAGTTTCAATATTTTCATCCTGAAAAGAACCTATTAATGATGAGGTTAATTCAATACAACTTTTTCTTTTGCTAGAAAGTAATTTTAAAAATTCATCCTCTATATTTTCGAAATTATTTTTAAATTTATCCAAAATAGATTTATTAATTTCAATTTTATATTTTGAATATATTTTTGAATCATCTTTAATAAAATTTATAAAAATAGATTTGAAATAATCCTGTGAATAAAATAAATTGGCCCCTTTTTCTTTTGCAATTTTTTTTATTTTTTCTAAAACATTTTTTTTATTTTTACCAAGAACAACCGGAATATTCTCCTTTATAATACCCGCTTTTTCAGATGCAATTTTGGGAAGAGTTTTTCCTAAAACTTCAGTATGTTCATATGTTATAGAAGAAATAACTGATAAGATTGGTTTTACAATATTTGTAGAATCAAGTCTTCCACCAAGTCCAACTTCAATTATCGCTAAATCTACCTTTTGATTATAAAAATATAAAAATGCAAGTTCTGTAAATATATCAAAAAAAGATGGTATTTCTTCTTTTTTTTCCAATTTAATTACATAATCATAAATTCTAGATAAAATTTCTAAAAAGTCTTTTTCACTAATATTTACATCATTAATCTTGATTCTTTCAGTCACATCAAAAAGATGAGGTGAAGTATATAACCCTACTTTATAACCTAGTTTTTGAAAATATTTTGCAATTAAATATGAAACCGTACCTTTACCTTTCGAACCAGCGACATGAATTATCTTAAATTTTTTATCAGGGTTATGAAAATATTGATTCATTTTGGAAATTGGTTCAAGCAAAAAACTTTTTTTATCTTTTCTTTTTTCTTGATCTCTTTCAAGATTTGTAAAAGAATAAATCCAATCTAAAGCTTCGTCAAAATTATCCCATCTATTCATTTTTTCTTTCTTTATTCATAAATTTTATAAAAGTCTGAAAATTTTTTGAAAGAGTGGCTTTTTCCTGTATCTCTTTAGGCATATTTGATATTTCTGAAAATAAGAATTTTCCTATTTCTTTAATTGAAGTAGATATAAATTCTTTTTTTTCATCTATACTTTTAGGTTTTTCGCCGAGTAATTTTTTTACTATTTCTGGCTTAGGGGCTCCAAATTTAAGTAATCCAAGATTAATAATTCCTTTATTTTCTTTTTTGAGCTGGTTTTTATTATTATTACCATTTTCAATATTTTTCTTTTCATTTTCTTTAATGAATTCACCATCATTAGATTCTTTAGTTAATTCAGATAAATCGGTTTCCTCATCTTCACTTTTAACTTCTATAGGTATTTTTTCTTCAAGCTCATCAGAAAATATTGAATCTACTGGTTCAAAAAAATCGGGTATATTTTTATTTTCTAAATTTTCCCTAGCTGTTTCAAATTTTTCTTTATCTTCAAATTTTTTTTCTTCATTATTATCAACATTTTCATCTTCTATTTTTAAAGGAAATTCTGGTATTTCTTCATCTTCAAAATCAAATTTATCTTCTAAATTTACCTCATTTAAATTATTTGAAGCTAAATTTTTTTGATCAAGATTAGGTAGGTTTTCAGTAATAGGAGAAACTTCTTCATTTTGAGTTTTTATAGGATTTTGAGTAATCCCATCTTCAACAATTGGTTTTTGGTAAGCTGGGATATTGGGTTCATTTTGATTTTGTAACGGGATTTGAGATGGCATTTGTTGTGCCATTGGTTCTGAAGGAAATTGTTGCGGTGTAATTTTTTGGGGAATGCTTTCAACCTGATTTTGCATCATTGGTTGCTGAAATTGTGGTGTCTGAATATTTGGTGATTGTTGTATTTGCTGCTGAGGATAATAAGGCATTTGAGGTTGATAAACTGGTGGTTGATAAATGGGCGGTTGGAACATTATAGGCTGTTGAATTATTTGTGGTTGTGTTTGGACTGATTGCTCTAAAATACCTTTTTCTTTATTTAACTTTTCTCTTTCCTGTTCATTTAAATTATATGCTTCTTCTAATGAATACGGAATATTATCTTTTTGCATTTCACTTAAAAGACTTATATCTTCATCATCACTAATTTTTTTTTGTTCTTGTATATTTGGAAAATTCTTGCTTTGTAAATTATCAAAAGGTATTTTTTCAAAAATATCTGTATCTTTTTCATCTATAGAATTTATTAGACTTTCTTCTTCATCATTTTTTTTCTTTTTTTCAACTATTTCTTCTGCCTTTTCCTCAACTTCATCTGGCACAAAAATTCCATCAGATAGATAATCTAAAATTTTACTTGATTCTTTATTATCTATTTCCTCGGCTTGCTCATTAAACTGACCATCTAGTATTTTTGATATGAGATTATATTCATTGCTCTCTTGCTCAATTTCATCCATCTTTGTTCCAATAGTTTCATCTACCTGATCGAAAAGCATTTCTATTGAATTTTCTATCTTTTTTCTTTCTTCATCTATAGAACCTTCTAACTGCTTTTCTTTAAATTTATTTATAATTGCCAGATTTCTATTTTTTATCTCTTTTTCATAATTGCTTAGAGTAGTCTCATAATTTTCTAATATTTCGTTAAATTGATCCATTGAATCAATCGATTTATATTTTGATAAATTTAAAACTGCTGAATATTCATCAATAGCTTCTTTTAATTTATTATTATTTTTATAGTATTCCCCTAAAATTAAGTATGGTTGAATATTTTTCGGATCTATTTTTTTAGCTTTTTCAAGATAAAATAGAGCATCTATAAGTTGTTGATCTTCTAATTTTATCTGACCTAAAATTATATTGGCATCTACATTATCTGGATCAATTTCTAAAAGTTTTGAAAGATGATATTGTGCTCCACTTTTGTTACCTTCAGAGAAATCGATTATACCTTTTCTTAAAAGACCCTGCTGGTTTTCGGGATTGATTTCTAATAATTTTGAGTAATAATAATCTGCCTTTTTTAAATCGCCTGAAAGTTCATAACTAAAACCAAGACCAAATAAAGATTCTTCTGAATTTTTATCTTTTTCTAAAACTTTATTAAAATATTGTTTTGCTTTCTCATAATCTTTTATTTGTATTGAAGATTTACCTGCTTCTATCAATATTTTTTCATTGTCATTAAATTTTTTTTCTGCATCAAATAAGATCTTTAAGGCTTTTTCAGGGAAATCCTGTTTTTGATATAGTTGAGCCAACCTTATATAAGGTTCTGGATTCTGTTTACTTATTGTTGTGGCTTTAAAATAAAGTTCTTCTGCTTTTTCATATATACCCATTTTTTCATATGAAAATCCAAGAAACACTAAAGTATCAATACTATTAGGTTCAAGATTATATGCTCTTTCAAGTTTTTTTAATGCATCTTTATATGATCCTTCTTCTATTTCAAAAAGCCCCAACATCTTTAAAATATTAGGAGAATTTGGTTTTAATTTGTTTGCTTTAACAAATGCCCTATAGCTCTCCTTTTTTTTATTTTGTTTATAATAAATCAATCCAAGATTTTCATATGCCTTTGAATTATTATTATCTATTTTTATTAGAGCCAAATAATATCTAATTGCATCATCTAATTTATTAACCAAAAAGGAGATATCTGCTAAAAGACTTAAGATATCAATATTTTTTGGGTTTTTTTTTGCTGCTTCTTTTAGATTAGCAATGGCATTTTTATAGTTTTTTATTTCGTAATTTATTTTTCCTATTAGAAAAAAGTACTGCCAATTATCTTTCAATTTATCTGATGCAGTAAGTAAAATATTCTTTGCTTCTTCATATTTTTTTAAAAGAATTTTAAGTTCTACAAGTTTGAAAAAATAAATAGGATTTTCTTTATCTGATTCATGAAGATTTTCATATATTTTTACTGCATTTACATAATCATTTAATTTTATATATGTATCAGCAAGCAAAACTTTAAGTTCATTTTTTGGTCCAATATATTTTATCTCTTTAAGTATTAGCTCTATAGCCTTTTCATAATCAGTTAAATTAATAGCTTTTGTAATTTCCTGAATACTACTTCTTTTGTCCATATAATTTAATTGTTAATTCTACCTCTGCTATACTTTTATTAGTAACTCTTGCTATCTCTTCCTCACTCCAACCCTGTCTGTATAATTCTAATATTGTATCACTCTTATCTTCAGAATTGGTCGGAATTCTTTTTGCCTCTGGTTTCATTTTCAAAATTACATTTGTTTTTTCAATTAAAAGCTCGAGTTGTTCTATTAATTCTTCAGATCTAGAATTTAATTTTTCAAGTCTATCTTCAGTCTTGGTAAGCCAGATTTGTTTTTGCTCAAGTTGTTTGTTTCTTTCTTCTAAGTCCAGTATAAAACCATCCATCTGAGAGAATTTTTCTAAAACAGAATCAAATTTTTTCGACTCTTTTTCAATTGATAAAATCTCTTTTTCAAGATTTAATAATTTTTCATGCAAATTTCTAGTCTCACTTTTTGTTGTATCAATAAGCTGTTTTATTTCCTGACTATCACCATACATACTCTTAAATTCATTTTCTAATTTCATAATATTATCATTAAGATCAGTAAGTTTAGAGTCGTATTGTTTTAGAAGCCCGAATTTTTCGACGACTTTTTTAAACATTTGATCAAGTTCAACTAATCTTGTTTTTACATTTTCAATAACTTCCATATCATTTTGAACTTTGTTAAATTGATTATCAGCCTTTGCAGATAATACCACTAATCTATCAAATGTTTCTTCAAGTCGGGCGAGGGTTTTTCTTTCATTTCTAAGTTCAAATATTTTTTTAGAATATTCTTCCAGATCTTTATCTATTCCATCAAAATTTTTTAAAAACTCTTCTGTTTCTTTTTGCTTTGAATTAACTATTTCAATCTGTTCTCTATAATTTTTTAATAACTCATCTATTTTGTTTATTTCCTCTTTAATTTGAATTAGATAGTTGTTCTTATTTTCTAGTCTAGAAAATTCATCATTGAAAATTCTAAATTTATTTTCTATATTGCTAAATTTTTCATTTATTTCATCTTCAATTGAGGTAAAAAGTTCTTCAGATTTATTTTTCATGCTAGATAAATCATTTTTAAAATTTTCTAACAAAATATCTTTAGATGAAAGAACATCTTTTATAGAATTTTTTAAATTTTCTTTTGAACTATTAATTATTTCATTTATATCTCGTTCTTTTTCTATTAAAATTTTTGTCACTTTAGTATCAACAATATTTTGAAGATTTTTAATCATTTCATTAAATTCATCTTTTTTTTCGTTTAATTCTTTATATCTTTCATTTATATTAGTTAGATTTTCAATTGCAGTGTCAATATATTTTTTCTCAAGTTCATCAAGTAAATCTTTAACCTGTTTTTCGAAATTTTTCTGTAATTCAGATGTTCTTTCCTCAATTTTTTTATTAATATCGTCAATATATTTTATATACTCCATTTTTGTCTGTTCTAACTCTTTTTCATATTTATCAACATCGATTATTATCTCTTCCTTCCTTTTATAAATTTCCTCCTTATATTCATTATAATAATTCGCCATCTCATTATTAATTTCTTGATTTTTCTTTTCAAGTTGACTAATTAAAGATTCATTTTTATTAATGGCATTTTCTAGTTCATTCAATTTTGAAGATAAATTTTGATATGAAGAATTAAAAAGGTTCTGAATCTTTTCAGTATTTATTTTAGCTATTCTTTCAGTTTCCTGATTCAAATTTAATGAAAAACTATTAACCTGATCTAATATTTTTTCTCTTTGCTCTGAAAACTCTTTTAACAGATTTTCAAAAGATTGTTTAAGCTTGCTTTCAGATTCTTCCTTAAATTTTTCACAGAATATATCATATTTTTTACTGTTCTCTAAATACCTATTCTCTAAACTTACTTCAAGTCCTTTTATCCTCTCTATCATCCCATTTATACTTGTCTCTATCTCTTTTACCTTTTCTTCACTATTTGTTTTAATATTTACTAAAAAGTCTTTTGCTCCTACTTCTATCTCTTTTACCTTCTCTTCTAATCTTTTATCAAGTTCTTCAACTTTCTTTCGGGCTTGCTCAAATTTTTCATCATATTCTTCTATCTGCTTATATAACTCAGGTATCTTTGTTAGCATAAATTCTTTTTCTTTTTCTATCTTCTTTACCACTATTTCTATAGCTTTTTCTAATTCTTCATTCCCTCTGCTTTCTATTACATTAACTTTTTCTTTTATCCTGTTTATCCTTTCTTCTATATCTTTTTCAATATTTTCAAATTTAACTGACCCTTCTTTTACCTTCTCTAATATCTGATTCTCAAGTTGTATTATCTTTTCTTCAGCTTCTTTACCTATAACTTCAGCACTTTCAAATACTTTCCCTTTTACCTTTATTAATTCTTCCTCTATCTCTTTCTTCTTCTCTTCAAATCCCTTTATGTTATTTTCTATCTCTTCTTTTTTTATGCTTATTTTACCTATTTCTTCTAAAACTTCTTCCTCTATCTTCTTTACCTTTTCCCCTATTTCTTTATCATATTTTTCCATCGATTCTGTAACATATTCTTTTATTATATTAAGTTCACTAAATACTTCTTCCTTTTTCTTGGAAAATTCTTTTAACTCTGAGACTAAATTATTCTTATATAAATTTAGCTCTTGAATAAAATTATTTCCTCTTGCAATAAAATCTTTATATATATTTTCAAAATCTACTGCATATTTATCCTGTTTATTGATTATTGATTGTGTGATTTCGGAAATTCTTGTTTCAACAAGATTATTAATCTTACTTTCAAACTGTGCAATTCTATTGGTTATTTCGTGTAAATAATTTGGTATACCCTGCTCAAATTGTTTTATATTTTCCTTCAATTCATCCTGTTTTTTTTCATATTCTAAAAGAGTACTATTAAAATGCTCATTTAATTGTCCTTTCAATAATGAGATCTGCTTTTCAATCTCTTCAATTTTTAATTCTCTCTCTTTATTAACTTTTTCTAATTCATTATTAATATTGTTTTTAATTTCCTCTATTTTAATTTGAGTATCTTTTATCAAATTTTCTAAGATATTTTTAACTAGTTCATCATTTTCTTTCAAAGTCTCTTGAAATTTTGCAAGATATTCCTCTTTTAACCCTTTTTGTTGCTTATTAATTTCCTCTAATTCTTCTTTTAGCATTTTAACATGCTGTTCGAAATCAGCCAATGAATCATTACTATAAATGTTTAATTCATTTTTATACTGTTCAACTATTGATCTTGCATCAAGATCAAGATTGGTAAATCTTTTTTCAATCTCTTTATAAACTGTCTCCTGATAATTTGCTATTCTTTGTTCTAGTCTAATAACATATTTACCGATATCAGCAACCTTAGAATTAATAACTTTATCAACAGAATCTTGTATATTATCTATTTTTTGAGTAACCTGTCCCAACTGTTTTTCACTTTGAATCAAATATTCTTCGATTTTCTTAGTTTTATCAGCAAAAGAACTAAGTAAATCCTTATTAAACTTCTCTACCATCTTTTCTGATTCTGAAGCTAATGTATCGTTGAATAAATCAACTTTTTCTTCTAATTGAATATTTAAAAGATTGATACTATTTCTTAATGATTCCAATGATTTTATCTTCTCATCAATTTTTAACTCGTTATTCTTAATTATTTCTAAGATTGATTTTTCGAATTCTGTTTCGTTTTCTTCAATTAAACTATTTATATTTTGTTCATAAGTTTTAAATCTTTCCTGTATTTCATCAAATTTATCGATAAAATTATCTAATTTATCCTGAACATTTTTTTCAAATCCAGAAAGAACATTATCAAAATTTTTAACAGTCAGGGATACCTGATTATTTAATTCTTCTTTTAATTGATCAACTTTTTTATTTAATTCTTGTTCAATTGTTTTAATTTTTTCATATTGTAATTTTGCATTTTGCTGAATAACAGAATTTGCTTTTTCATGTAATTCAAGCAAATAACTTTCAACCTGTTCTCTCATTGCTTCCTGTCTGGAAATCAAAGAATCACTTAAGGAATTACATTGATTTTCAATAGAATTCATCTCTTTTTTAAATTGTTCAATCTTATTATTAAAATTCTCAAGTTTTGAAATCTCAATCGCGATAGAATCCTTTGTATCACTTAAAAGTTTTATCGATTTTTTCAATTGTTCAATTTCTTGCTTTTGCTCCTGAAATTTGGAAAAGAATAACATTATATCATTATGCTGTTTTTCATATTTACTTGATAGAGATTGGGCTTGTTTAATATTAAAATCAATATCTATCGTAAGATCTTTAATTGTTTGCTTTTTTTCAACAACAAAAGCATCTAATTCTTTTATAGATTTTTCAACAAATAATTTAAGTTTTGAAAGTTGTTGATTAGATTTTTCAATGGCACGAAATATTATAGAAATAATTATAGATATAGCTGTCGAAATTAATATTATCGCCAAGATTGATATTCCCATTACAAATCCATCCTTATCAATAAATATTTCTGAAATATAATTAGTTAATTTTTATTTATATCTTCATAAGAATTATACAATATAAAAAGTAATTAACAATATAAAATATACAGTCAAGTTTAATTAAAAATATATATTTTTTTTATTTTTATGTTTTTTTTAAGTATATTTAGTTTTTATAAAATTTATATTTTTTTAATAATTAAAACTTTGAGCAGGAGAATTAAATGACTTTCATAGATATTATTAGAAAAAAAAGGGATGGGTTCGCTCTTAGTAAAGAAGAAATAGAATTCTTTATCTCACAAATAAACTCGAACTCAATACCTGATTATCAAGTATCAGCTCTTTTAATGACAATATTTTTTAGAGGTATGAACTTTGAAGAGACTTCATATTTAACTGAATATATGGTAAAATCAGGGATAAAAGTAACATTTGAAAATCTTAATCTGCTTACTTGCGATAAACATTCAACAGGAGGAGTTGGAGATAAAATATCTATACCTTTAGCACCAATTGTTTCTTCTTGTGGAGTTGCTGTGCCTATGATGAGTGGAAGAGGATTGGGTCATACAGGTGGGACACTTGATAAACTTGAATCTATTCCTGGATTTAATGTTAATTTGACTCTGGAAGAATATAAAAATCAGGTTAAAGAATTAAATGTCGCTTTAATTGGTCAAACTAAAGAAATTGCTGTAGCAGATAAGTACCTTTATGCCTTAAGAGATGCCACATGCACCGTTGAATCTATACCATTAATTACTGCATCAATAATGTCCAAAAAGATAGCTGAAGGCACCAAAAATTTAGTAATTGACTTAAAAGTCGGAAAAGGTGCTTTCATGAAAGACTTAGATAGTGCTCAAAATCTTGCGCAATACTTAATAAAAGTTGGGAATTTAAATGGAGTAAAAACCTGTGCTGTTTTAACAAATATGGATCAACCAATAGGTAAAATGATTGGTAACTCTCTTGAAATAATTGAAAGTATCGAATTATTAAAAGGAAATATTTATGATGGAGACTTTTTTGAATTAACCATTTATCTTTCTTCCTTAATGATTAGTAAAACATTATCTTTAAGTTTTGAAAAGGCCAAAGAAATGGTTTTAGATTCTATAAATTCTAAAAAAGCCATTAATAAATTCAAGCAGATCATTATAAGACAGAAAGGAAATCCAGATATAATTGATGATTATTCCATTCTACCAATTGCTAAAATAAAAAAAATAGTTTATGCAAAAGATATTTTTGGTAATTTTGATCAAAAATATGTTGAAGATATTGATGCTTTTCAATTTGGTTTATTTGCAAATAGTTTGGGAGCAGGAAGACTTAAAAAGGAAGATAGTATAGATCATGGGGCAGGTATTGAATTGTTTATAAAGGTTGGTGATTTAATTAAACCTTCCCATAAATTATTATGTTTATATTCTAATAAAGAAAATTCAATTGAGGAAGTCTTTTCAAAATTAAAAGATGCGATTAAATTAACTGATAAAAAAATTGAACCAAAAGAGATTATATTAAAAATGATAGATAATATTTAGACTTTTAATAAATTATAGTAGAGATAGAAAATTTAAAATAATTTGATTGAAAATCAAAATAAATATTTATTATAATAGTAAAAAAAATAAGCATAAATAATATTAGATAAGTGTAAAGTAATTTTATGTATATCATGATAAATATTTGAAAATTAATTTTAATTTTTTAGGTAATAAAAAAATATTTTAGGCTATTAAATTATGGATAAAAATTTACCTTTAGTATCACTACAAAATATAAAATGGATAGAAAAGAATATCGATAAGGGTGAAAACTTTTACAAACAGGTTGAATCAATAAGCCAGAGATTTTCTATGCCAGAATACTTTGCAAAACATTTATTAGATAATGGAATAGATAGCGAAGAAAAGATAATTAATTTTTTAAATCCTTCCATCTACTTTTTGCATCCACCTTTCTTATTTAAAGATATAGATATTGCGATAAAACTAATTCAAGATGCCAAAAAGTTAAATTATACCATCTTTATTTTTGGAGATTCTGATGTAGATGGTATTGTTGGAATTAAGATACTATATGATGCTCTTAAAAAATATGGAATTAAAAATATTTTATATTCTATTCCTGAAAATGACGAACCATATGGAATAACTACTTTAAAAATAGATAAGGCAATTGAAAAAGGTGCTAAACTAATAATTACAGTAGATAATGGAATTTCAAGTTATAAAGAAGTCGAATATGCTAAAAATAAAGGAATAGATGTAATAATAACAGATCACCATAATCCACAGGATAAAATACCACCCGCTGATGCTATTTTAAACCCAAAATTAGAAAACTATCCATATCCATTATGCTTATCTGGAAGTGGTGTAGCTTGGAAAATTATAGAAGCTTTAATTTTTTCACAAACTAAAATATATAATCAGCATTTATATTTTTTTGATTTAGAACTTATAACTTTTTCAAAAAAAGATTCAAAAAAAAATTATATCATTAATATAACCTATTTTATAACTTATAAATTTAAAATAATTGAAGAAAAGTCTTTATCTATGAATATTGAAGATTATGAAATTGATGAATTTCTTAATTTTAATTCTTCTACTAAATCTTTAACATTTTCAATAGGTAAAATTTTTACAAAAGATGAAGCTATTAACTTCTTTATTGATATTTTTAATCAAAAAAAAGAAAAAGATGGTATATTGATTGCAAAAAATATAAACCTTTTCAAATCTCTATTAAAAATTTTAAAAATTAACATTGATATTAATGAAATTAAATCAATTGAAAAACTAGTAAATAATGACTATAAATTTTTAAGCATATTGCAAACATATAAACCTTATTATATTAAGAAAATAGATTATTTATATTTTATGCTTTATTCTACAATACGCTATAATTATCCTAAATGTATTTCAGAAATAGAAAGTTATCTCCCATATGTTTCTATTGCCACCATAGCGGATATCATGCCATCTATTAATGAAAATAGATATATAATTTCAAAAGGCTTAGAAATACTAAATGAATCAAAACCTGATTTTATGAATAAAATTATTTCTAATTCAATAAACATTAATTATCCTATAAATAGCTATGATATAATATGGAAAATATCACCACTTTTAAATTCCCCTGGAAGATTTGGGAAAGGGGAAGTACTGCTGAACTTTTTTTTAAGTAATAATGACGAAAGCTCTTTATTGAGTCTTCAAGAAATAAATGATTATAATATCAAAAGAACTATGATGGTAGACGAAATATTTAACAGCATAAAATTGTCTAACAACAATAAACCAGTAATCATAATTGAGAAAGAAGGAATTGAACCTGGTTTGACGGGACTATTATCTGCAAGATTTGTTAACCTTACTTCCAAACCTGTTATTTTTATTACTAAAACAAGCAGCGGAATTTTTGGTTCAATGAGATCTAAAAATTCTTTCAATTCATTCAGTTTTTTAAGTCAATTATCTGAATTTTTTGAAAATTTTGGTGGTCATCATTTTGCTGCTGGTTTCACTGTAATAAAAGATAGATATGAAACTTTTTTAAAAACTATAAATAACTTAATTTCAAATATAAATGAAAATATTGAAACTCAGTTTTCTCTTGAATATACTTATGAAGTTACCTTTGATGATCTTATAGATCCAGAATTCGAGAAATGGTATAAATTACTTCAACCCTTTGGAGAAGAATTTAAAGTACCACTTTTTTGTTCAAAAAATATTTATTTAGCTAATCCTTCTTATATTGGTAGAAATAACAATTCAATCAAATTAAAAGTTTTTCAGGATACTGTTTCTTTTGATGCTATATTTTTTAAAAGTAAACAATTTTTGAATGATATTAAGCTAAATACTATTAATGCAATTATTTTTGAACCAATTTTTTTACAAAATATCACTCTTACACTTCTGATTCAGGATCTTATTTCTGAAAATTAAAATATAAATTGTAGGAGATTTAAATGAAATTCTATAAAAGACCCGAATTTTATTTTCTTTTTCATACTATAATTAATTTTGTTTTATTTTTTCTTATCTATATTACCCTTTTCAATAAAATATTAGAGAAGTGGACAATTTTCAATTTTTCTTTAGTTTTGATTTTTTCCAGCATACTTATAAACATTATCTTTATTTCTACAAAAAATAAATCATTAAAATACTATGAAAAATTAGTAAATAAAATGGAAAATGCTGATGATGGAACAGATCTTTCTCAAATCATGAAATTCAAATTCCCCGAAGAAGATGAATTAGGGAAATTGGGTTCTGTATTAAATAATTTAATAAAAAACTTAAACGAGTTTGACAGACTTAAAAAAGAAAAAGTTCAATTATATAAAAAAGAGATTTTATTTTTAATAAATCTTTTCGAAAAACCAATTGTTATAACTGATGAAGAAGGAAATATTATTTCATACAACAAAGCATTTGAAAATTTTGTTAAAGTAGAAAATTCTGCAGATAAAAAATCTATCTTAAAAATGTTTGAATTTTCAATTGAACTTAATAAAACATTAAAAGAAGTCTTTCAAAATAAATCTGAAGATTTTTTCCAACAGTTTTCTAAGATTGCAATAAATGGGAAACTTTTTGGTTCTTTGCAAATAAGCGGATTTAAGCAGAAAACAGAAAAATACCAGGAATATATAATTTTATTTTCATTTTAATAATAAAATATTTAAAAAAAATAAATGCCGAAGACCGGACTTGAACCGGTACGGTACTAGGTACCGAGGGATTTTAAGTCCCTTGCGTCTACCAATTCCGCCACTTCGGCATTTTATAATCTTTATAGGCGACGACCGGATTCGAACCGGTGAACAACGGTTTTGCAGACCGCGCCCTTAGCCACTCGGGAACGTCGCCAAAACAGAATTAGCTATTTTTTAATTCAAGAAGTTGTTCGTTAGTTTCTCTAAATCTTTCTACTAAAACTGGAATTATGGAAAGAGCTATCTCGGGATTTGATTCAAGTAAAGCCTTAAACTCCCAATATGACATAATAAGGGTAGTAGTATCTTCCAGTGCACTTACTGTAGCAGTTCTTGGTTTATTGTCAAGCATAGAAAGTTCACCAAAATATTCACCATCTGCATGAACAGCTATATCTATTACCTTGCCATTTGCCAATGTTTTGCTAACTTTAACTTTACCTTTTTTTATTATAAAAAGTCCAATACCATCGTCACCCTGTTTAACAATAATTTCACCCTTTTTATATTCTCTTTCTTTTACTAAAGAAGATATGCTTTTTAAATCTTTTTCCTTAAGTTGAGAAAAAAGAGGAATTTTTTTCAAATAATCTAAGTTTTTTTCCATGAAATCTCCTTTACTTAACAACCAAATTATATATAATTAAATAATAATGTCAATATATTAAGTTTTTAATCCTTCTATAAATGCATTAACAATCTCTTCATCAAAATATTTTCCACTATTATTTTTAATATCTAGTATAGCTTCATTAAATGTTAATCCTTTTCTATAAGGTCTATCTGAAGTTAAAGCATCGAAATAATCTGCTACAGCAGCGATTCTAGCAAACAAAGGTATTTTATCACCCTTAAGACCATATGGATAGCCCGAACCATCCAGTTTTTCATGATGATATAGTACAAAAGGTACTCCCTTTTTCAGGTAATTTATATCTTTAACAATTAAATATCCTATATAAGGATGCTTTTTCATTATTTTATATTCTTTTTCATTTAAAGGACCCTTTTTGGTTATTATTGCTTCTGGTATTCCGATTTTACCAACATCATGTAAAAGTCCTGCTAATTTTATTGTTTTCAATGAATCTTCATTTAATCCTAATTTTTTTCCAATCAATAGTGAATATCTCATAACTCTTTGAGAATGACCTTTGGTATAGGGATCTTTTGCTTCAATCGCCGATGCTAAAGCTGAAGTTGTAAGTTCATAACTTACTTTTACTTCGTTAAACAAAGAGATATTATTCAAAAATATTCCTAAATTTTTTATCATTGTCATTACCAAATCATACTCTTCATGTGAAAATTGTGCTTTATTTTTTAATCTACCGGCAAAAAAACAACCTTTAAAATTAACTGCTTGAAGAGGATAAACTAAAAAAGATTTAATTTGGTCACTTAATATCTTATATGTCTTTATATATATCCTGTTTTTATACATATTATTTATTATAAAAGATAAGTTTTTATTTATACTTTCTGAAAACAAATCTTCTCCAATTGACCATCTTCTTTTAATTATAAAAGGATATAATCCTTTTGATGCAAACTTAAAAAACAACTGGGAATTTGAATCCATAAGTATTAATGCTGATATATCACAATTTATTGATTGAGAAAGAGATCTTATAACTCCTTTTATATTGTCTTCAATCGGTTTAACATATGATAAATCCTCAGTTACATCAATCAATAATGAAAGGCTTTGCTGTTTTTTATCAAGTTGATTTTTTAACTGAAATGAATATAAAATTGGGGCAATGTAATTTATAAGCCTATAAAATAGATGAAATATGTTTTCGTTTCTTTTAATTTCTTTTTTAGATATTCCAATTACTATTCCAATCTTTTTCCCATATAAAATTACTGGTATTGGAGTTATAAAAGTTTTTTCAGTATCATAATAAATATTTTCAAAAGATCTTACTTCATTTAAATTAGAAACAAGACTTATAATACCTTCCTCTATGGCCTCTTCAATACTTGAAATAATAGAATAATCTTCTTGTTCACAATATAATAATTCATAATCTTTACTAAATTCTTCAAAATAATAATAAAAAAATTTACCGTCAGGTATAAAAATTCTTAAAAGTGTAAATACTTTATTTAAAAAATCGATATGGTCGTCAAAAGAAGATCTTTCCAAACTTTTTTCAATAGATTTTTCAAAAATTTTTGTCTGTAATTCTCTTAATATTTCCTCTATATTTTTGTCATTTATTATATCTTTTGGAAATTTCAATAAGCCTTTCTTCTGTTTGATTATTTTGTATAAATCTTGAAATTCACTAAAGCTTTTCATAAAATAAAAAAATTAAGAAATCGCAACTTTTAGAAAATCTGAAGCCTCAATATTATGCTTTGCAGAATCTATATAAATCTTTATCGTTTCTGCAGAAAGATCAGGTTTCATTTGTTTTAGCAAATTCCATGCATTTGTAGATATTTTTGGAGTAACAGAATCGCCATCATACCCAATATTTCCGGCTTTTGCTATGATATTTGCCGTATGAACTATAGCGACTATAGATTCATATTTAATTGCTTTATTCGGATTATGATGATATCTTATAGGAATATATAAATTATCAGGAAGGTTCCATTTTCTAGACAACAAAAATCCAACTTCTGGATGGGTAAAACCTAAAATCTCTTCTTCACTTTGTATAAATGAAATATTTTTGTTATTTGCATTGTATAATATTCTATTCATTTCATCAGAGAAATATACATCTAAAATTATTTTACCAATATCATGCATTAAAGCTGAAACAAAGACTTCACCAGGATTTCCAATTCTTGTATCTTCACTTATTTGTTTTGCAATAAAAGCGACTGCTGTAGAATGTGTCCAAAAACCATATCTATCAAAACTACTTTTTTGATTCATATTTTTGAAAATATCAAATACAGAGGCAGAAATAGCTAGATTTTTAACAGCATTAAATCCAATAATTACAATGGCTTGATCAACAGTGGTTATCTTTTTTGAAAAACCATAAAAGGCGGAATTAACAAGTTTCAAAGTCTTGGCAGTTAAAGATTGATCTGATGTTATTATAGAACCGATCTGCTTGGTTGTAGCTTTGGGATCATTAATAAGTTGTAATATTCTTTGAATAACAATCGGCAAAGTTGGAAGATCTTCAATCTTACTTAAAATTTTATCCAACTTCTCTTTAGGTATTTGTATTAAACTTTCATTTGATTTGGTTTCTTCTTCTTTTTTTTCTACAATAATCCTGTTGTTGCAATTAGGGCAAAAAATCTGAGTAATATTACTTTTAATCAATGAATCATTAAGGATAAAACTTTTTCCACATTTTGGACACTTTATAACCATATTTATATCCTTTGACATTATTTTTTATCGTATTATTTATTAATCAAATTTAGTAAAGAGTGATAAAATGAAAAAAAAACTTTTGCATTCTAAATTTTACTTTATTACTATAATCATAATTTCATTTTATGCAATATTTATTTTCTCTTCACTTCAAGATCCTATTAATAATTTAGCAAATTTATATAACCTGGGCAAATATTCAGAAGTAGAGGAATTAGCTATAAAAATACTTGCTGATTACCCTGAAAACAGAGAAATTTACTATTATCTAACTCAAAGTCTATATAAGCTTGGCAAGCTTCAAAAATGCCTTGACTACACTAAAGAGGCTTTGGGTATTTTTCCAAATGATCTACAGTTTTTGAAACTTATTGGAAGAGTCTATAATGATCTTGGACAATATCAAGCTGCAATTACGAATCTTGAAAAAGCTCTTATACTTAATCCTTCAGATGGTTGGAATTATTATTATATATCTAAATCATATTTTAATTTGGGTTATTATTATAAAGCAATAACTGCTTGTAATGCAGCAATTTTCCTTGGAGTTAACCAATATTATCCTTATTATTATTTAGCTTTATCTCTTGATAAAATTGGTGAAAAGAATAAGGCTTTGAATGTTCTTGAAAATGCTATGAAAATATTTAACTCTTCCAAATTAAACGAACTTTATCAACAAATAAAATCAAAATAGATATTAATTGCATAAAATTTAATTTTCTAATCTATATAAAAAAATATTAAAATTCAAAAAATAATTATAAATATTGAATTAATATATTTTGTTGTTCTTATAGAAATTACTTAAAGTCAAGTATCAAATTAGTATATGAAAATAATCCAATAATACTTCTAATTAAATTAATATGAAAATAGCATTTAAGACATTTGGTTGCCGGCTCAACATTTCTGAAACAGAATCTATAATTTCTCAGATTGAAAACAAGGAAGATATTACAAAAGATTTAAAAATTGCAGATATAATTGTCATTAACACCTGCACTGTAACAGCAGAAGCTGAGAAAAAATGTATTAGATTATTAAATCAATTGCTTGCTGAAGATAAAATTTGTATAAGCACAGGTTGCTTTGATCCTACAAAAATTATAAAAAACGACAAATTAATTTATTATTCACTTGATAATAAAGGTGATGTCGAAGTACTCATTAAAAATATTATTGATTACTTAAACCAAAACAAATTGCCTATAAAAGAATTCTCCTTTAAAAAATTCTCAGAAAACGAAAAATCTTATAGGTCTTACCAAAATAGATTTTTACGACCTACACTTGATAAAAGATTTCATAGTAGGGCTTTTTTAAAAATTCAAGATGGATGTAACAATAATTGTGCTTATTGTAAGGTCCATATTGTTAGAGGAAAAGAGCAATCATTAGATTATGAAAAAGTATTAGATTCGATAGAAAAAATTTATTCATCTGGTTTTAAAGAAATTGTTTTAACCGGTATTAATATAGCCAAATATAACTTTAATAATATTAATTTTACAAAACTTCTATTAAATTTGATTAAGCTTTTTCCAAATATTATTTTTCAACTTTCTTCAATTGAAGTTGATAATTTAAATGAAGAATTTTTTGAAATTATAAAATTACCAAATATAAAACCATATTTTCATCTTCCTATACAATCTGGTTCTGATTTTATACTTACGAGGATGCGAAGGAAATATACAATAAAAGAATACACAAATGCTATTAATAAAATAAAATCTAGTAGACCTGATGCATTTTTATCAACTGATATAATTGTAGGATTTCCTGGGGAAAATAAAGAAACCATAAAGCAAACAGAGAATATTGTTAGGGAGATAGGTTTTCACCATCTTCACCTGTTTCCTTTTTCAAAAAGAGAAGAAACTGATGCTTACAATATGGAAGAAACTTTTAGTAATGAAGAAAAATCTTTTTATATAGAGAGATTGAATAATATTACAAAAGGTTTTAAAAATAGATTTATCAATTCTTTTATAGGGAAACAAGATTATATTATGGTTGAGAAAATTGAAAGAAAGCAAAATAATAATGATAAAAATAATCTAATAATTTATGGAAAAAGTTATCATAATCTACTTATAAAGGCTTTTTATAAAAATAATTTTGAAGTTTATAAAGGTGATTATCTTACAACTTACATTTTAGGTAAAGATAAAAATATTTTAATTGGCATGGTTTAAATTATGAATAAAAAAAGATTTATTTTAGGAATTGATGAAGCAGGAAGAGGTTGCCTTGCAGGACCAGTTTTTGTTGCATCAGTTTTATTTGATCAAAAATATTCTTGTCAAAATATTAAAGATTCAAAATTATTGAATCCAGAAAAAAGAGAGAGAGCCTACTCAATAATTAAAGAAGATGCGATCTGGTATCAATATTATTATCTTTCAAATATAGTTATAGATACAATCGGAATATCTAACTCCATCTATTTATTAATGAGACAACTCTACTATGATGTAAAAAATCTTTTCCCGCAATTTGATATTACTACTATTATAGATGGTAATATAGATCCAATAAAAGAGGAAAATACTTTTTCTTTAGTAAAAGCCGATAGAAAAATTTTATCTGTTTCTGCTGCTTCCATTGTAGCAAAAGTTGAAAGAGATAGATACATGAAAAATATTTCTAAATATTTTTCACAATATTCATTTGATGAGCATAAAGGATATGGGACAAAAAAACATATAAATGAAATACTTAACTTTGGTTTATCTACAATCCATAGAAAGAGTTTTTGCCTTTCAAAAAAAGCTATCGAATATGCCAGATCATAATTTTTATAACAAGCGCTTTATTATTTTTTATAAATAGGAATTTTTCAAAATCATACTTTATAATTTAATAAAAAAATGCACCCCAATTTTGATTAAAATCTTTTAGTTCTGGTATTTCATATATTCATTTTGTATCATAGTGCCAATAGTCTGAACTAATTTATCCTCATCAACAATTATTTTTTCTGAGGTCTTCCTCACCTTTATTTCATATTGTCTTTTTTCGATCAATTTGGGTGAAACAATTATCTGAAAAGGAACTCCAATCAAATCTGCATCGGCAAACTTAATTCCAGCTGATTCTTCTCTATCATCAAGTATGACTTCGAAATTGTTTTCTAATAATTCTCTATATAACTCATTTGCCTTATCATATACTTCTTTATTCTTCTGGTTTAAGGCAACTATATGTATTTCATAAGGAGCAACAGTAATAGGCCAGATTATTCCTTTTTCATCATTAGATTCTTCTACAATACTACCTGCAAGTCTTCCGACTCCAATACCATAACAACCCATAATAGGATAAAATGCCTTACCATTTTCATCAAGGACTCTTATATCGTAAGCTTTGGTATATTTATCACCAAGTTGGAAAATATTTCCTATTTCTATACCCCTTGTAACATTCAAAGATGATCCGCACTCAGGGCATAGATCACCTTCTATTACTTCTGAAAAATTCTCAATGTGTAAATTAATAAATGATTTAGCATCCACATCTCTTTCAAAATTAAAGTTTAAGTAATGATATCCTTCTTTATTAGCACCTGCGACTAAATTATTTGATTCTATTACTGTTTTATCTACAAATATATTAAGATCTTTTTTAACACCAAGGCAGGAAGCATAACCAGGAATTGCACCAGTAGCAATTATTTCACTTTCTTCAGCAAATCTTAAATAAGTTGAATTAATTAGCTTTTTTAATCTTGTTTCATTTACTTCTCTATCACCTCTAATCAAAATTAGATATATATTATTTTTATCATCAGCATAAAAAACAGCTTTTACTGTTTTGCTTTTTGGAATTCCTAAAAAGTTTGCTACCTCTTCAATTGTCTTTTTTTGCGGTGTTTCGACTAGTTTTAACTCTTTCATTTCTTCTTTATAGCATTCTATCTTTGATGTTGCAACTTCTTTATTTGCCTTATAGCCGCAATGATCACAATATACTATTGTATCTTCTCCTGATGGAACTAAAAGCATAAATTCATGGGATATTCTTCCTCCCATCATACCAGGATCTGCTTGAACAGCTATAAAGTTTTTTAATCCTACCCTTTTAAATATTTTTTCATATGCTAAAAATACTTTTTCATAATATTTTTTTAGGCATTCTTCATCTTTATGAAATGAATATCCATCTTTCATTGTAAATTCTCTAACTCTTATGATTCCGCCTCTACATCTTGGTTCATCTCTAAATTTTAATTGTATTTGATACACCATTATTGGAAGTTGTTTATATGATGATAGTTCTGTTTTTGCTAGGAATGATACAGCCTCTTCATGGGTCATAGCTAAAACCATTTCTTTTTCCCATCTATCGGAAAATCTAAGTAATTCTTCTTTAATAGATTGATATCTTCCAGTCTTTTCCCACATTTCTTTTGGTTGAGTAAGTGGCATAAGTATTTCCTGTCCATCTATTGCATTCATTTCCTCTCTTATGATCTCTGTAATCTTAAGTAAAACTCTTTGAAGAAGAGGTAAATAAGAATAGATTCCCGTCGCATTTTGTCTTAAATATCCACCTCTAACCAGTAGTTTATGAGATATAAGTTCAGCATCTTTTGGATCTTCTTTTATTCTCATACCAAATAAATTTTGAATTTTCATAAAATCTCCCTAAATAAAAACATTTATATTATTTTTTATATTTTCTATCAGCAAATATTATTTTTCTAAGATTTTAAGCTTTTCAATAAGTTTATCTATTTTACTCTGATATTCTGATAGTTCTTTTTTAGTCCTTTCTATAATCTCTGCTTTTGCCTTTTCGATAAAATCTTTTGATTTGAGCTTATTTTCAAGTTTTTCTTTTGTCTCGTTAATTTTTCCAATCTCTTTTTTAAGTCTTTCTACCTCTTTTTCAATATCTACAAGCCCTTCAATGACTAAAAATATTGAGCTATTCTTTACAACAGCTGTAGAAAACTTTTTTTCAGGTTCTTTTTCAACAAACATTAAATCTTCAATTTGAGCCAAAAATTTTATTGAATTCTTTTCTTGCAAGATCAATTTTTTTTCATTTTCATTTTCAGATTTTACCAAAAAGACAAGATTCTTATTTGAATGAAGGTTAAGTTCAGCTTTTATTGTCCTTATGTTTGTTACTAATTCTTCAATAAATGTAAAATCTCCTATAACCTTTTCATCTATCAATTTTTCGCAAGCTTTTGGATATCTTTCATTTGCTAAAATATAGCCTTTATTTGAAGTTATAGATTGAAACAACTTTTCAGAAATAAAAGGCATCAAAGGATGTATTATTTTTAATATTGTGTTTATTAAATATTTTAATATTTTAGCTTTAGTTTTTCTTGTATTTAAATCAGAACCAAATAAAAATGGTTTACAACTTTCTATATACCAATCACAAAAATCATGCCATACAAAATTATAAATATATTGTGCAATAAATTGTATTTTATAATTTTCATAATAATAATCCAATTGTTTAACAATTTGATTAAGTTTAGCTAAAATCCATTTATCATACAAATCGAATTGGTTAAATAATTCTTCTATTTCAGAATCAGAGAAAGTCTTATTAATTTCTTCAATATAAGGGTATGCAAATCTAAATGCATTCCATAGTTTATTAGCAAAATTTCTGCCCATCTCAAACTTTAATGGATCGAGATTAATATCCTGACCATCTGTTGAAAGATAGACCAGTGTAAATCTTAATGCATCAGCTCCATATTGCTTGACGATATCTAAAGGATCTATTCCATTTCCTAAAGATTTAGACATTTTCCTACCAAATTTATCTCTTATTAAAGGAGTTAAATAAATATCATAAAAAGGTGGTTGATTTAAAAAGGTTGAACCTGCAATAATCATTTTAATAACCCAGAAAAAAAGAATATCATATCCACTGACTAGAAGATCTGTGGGATAGAAATAATTCAACATATCTGTTTTTTCTGGCCAACCAAGTGTTGAAAAAGGCCATAACCAGGATGAAAACCAGGTATCAAGAACATCTTCATCTTGATGTATCTTCTCACTTCCACATTTTGTACATTTTGTGACTTTGCTTTCAGAAATTATTATTTCACTACATTCATCACAATAATAAACAGGTATTCTATGCCCCCACCACAGTTGTCTTGAAATACACCAATCTTTAAGGTTATCAACCCAATCAAAATAGATTTTTTCCCATCTTGAAGGATATATTTTTATTATCCTTTCTTTAACATATCTTTTCGCTTCTGAGGCTAAATCTTTTAGTTTTACAAACCATTGATCAGATAGCATTGGTTCTATAACAGTATCACATCTAGAACAATGACCAACAGAATGAGAATATGGTTCAATTTTGATAAGATAACCTTCTTCTTCAAGTTTCTTTACAACAGCTTTTCTACATTCATATCTTTCAAGTTTAGCAAAAGAAGCAGGTAAATCTTCAGTCATATAACCTTTATTATCTATAACATAAATTAATGGTAGATTATGTCTTTTAGCAACCTCATAATCATTTGGATCATGAGCGGGTGTAATCTTTACTGCACCTGTTCCAAAAGATGGATCTACATAATTATCAGCAATAACTGGTATAATCCTATTAACAAGTGGAAGAATAACGTTTTTACCTATAATATTTTTATATCTTTCATCTTCTGGGTTAACAGCGACAGCAGTATCACCAAGCATTGTCTCAGGTCTTGTTGTTGCTACAATTACTTCTCCAGTTCCATCCTGTAGTGGATATTTAATATACCATAAATTAGAATCCTCTTCTTTTTGATCTACCTCTTCATCTGATAATGCTGTCCCACATCTTGGACACCAATTCACTATATATTTACCTTTGAATATAAATCCTTTATTATACAGTTCAACAAAAGCGTGAATAACAGCTTTTGACATATCTTCATCTAAAGTAAATTTTTCTTTTGACCAGTCACAGCTATCTCCAAGAAATCTTTTCTGTTTTTCTATATGATTTTTATGTTTTTCCACAACTTCCCATACTTTCTCAATAAACTTTTCTCTACCAAGTTTTTCTTTTGTAATTCCTTCCTTTTTAAGCATCTTTTCAACAACATTTTGAGTCGCAATACCCGCATGATCTTTACCAGGAATCCAGAAAACATTATAACCTTTCATCTTTTTATATCTTATATATAAATCTTGAATTGAATCCTGAAGTGCATGTCCCATATGTAATACACCTGTAACATTTGGAGGAGGCATAGGGATAACGTACTTTTGTTTGTTTTTATCTATTTCAACTTTAAATACATTATTTTTTTCCCAAAAATCATAAATATCCTGTTCAAATTCGATTGGATTATATTTAATATCAAAAGTTTTATTATCAGACATATTTCCTCCATATGCAAATTAAATTTAAATTTTAAATTATTTAAAGAAATTTTTGTAAAAAAATCTACAAAAATGATTAAATTTTGAATTTATGAATTTGCTTAATATATTTGATTTTTATTATTTTTTTTATATTTTATTTATTTATTTTTCCTTTGATAAAAAAATTAAACCAAACTTAAAGTCATGAGATATTTAATTTAAATCTTTTTTATAGATTGAATTTCAAGTAATTTTAAATTTTCAAAATTTGTTTTTTGCTTTTTTTATATATTTTTATAATTTCTGAATCATCGTAATTATTCTTTGAGACATATCTTGAATTATTTTATCTATCCAGCGAGGATGGATTTTTAAAATTTCTTTAAATTCTTCTTTTGTAAATTTAAGAAAAGTAGAATCTTCTCTTGTTATTATAGTAGCAGATCTTATTGTTTCTTCCAAGACCCCCATCTCTCCGAAAATATCACCCTTATCTAAGTATGTCAAAACTTTGAATGTGTCATGCATTTTTTTTGTAACATAAACTGAACCTTCTAAAATATAATAAACATCAGATGATCTTTCGCCTTCCTGAAATATAATTTTGTTTTTAAGGAATTTTACAGAATATTTCTGGATAAACTCGTCTGTTAAACCAGTTTCGCCTTCAAAACCGAATTTTATAAAATCTTCAGTTAATTTACTCATAATCTATCCTATATTTTTAATATTTATTCGATTTACTAAATTTTGCCTTTCTACAATTTTGTTTTTTCTAATATTTTATTTTTTTTAATGATTTTCTTAATTATAACAAATTTCTATTAATTTACCAATTATTAAAAGGAAAAAGACTTTTGGTCTAAAAATTCTGAATTCAATATTCTTAAAAAAGAAGATAAAGATTTAATCGAGTATAATGAAAGCTCCCAATTTATAGAAGTATTTAAGAAAAAATCTGTCTTATTCCATATATATACAATAGTATTTTCTTCTGCTATCGCGTCAATAATCCTTTCATTTAAAATTATTGATTCATCTATCCCAAAAATCTCTCCTCTTGTCTATATACTTTAATTTTATCACCATTTTTCTTATTTATCCTTAATGTTACTAGACCATCTTTAATATAAAAAATAGCATCTTCCAATATCTTATCTCCCTTTTTATAAATGAATGAGCCTCTTTCATAAAAAACTTCTTTTCCATTCTTAAAAAGATTTTCGACTTGAAAACTCATAATTAAACCCCTTTAATAGTTATCCTAAAAAAACAAAGTACAATAAAATTGATAATTAAAAGTACTTTATATAATTTTTACATCTGTCTTTAATTATATTTTAGCACATTTTTATTAAAATTAAAACAATTAAAAATTAAAACATAAAAAAAGGGCAATCGATAGATGGATTGCCCTTTTAATATTACCATTTTAATATTGGCTCTTTTGCAGCTTTTACTTCATCTAATCTTTTTATCGGTGTTTTACTTGGTGCGTCATGTAGTATGTCAGGATTTTCTTTTATCTCCTTGACTATGTTATCAATGATACTAATAAAATAGTCCAAAGTTTCTTTAGATTCTGTTTCAGTAGGCTCAATCATCAATGCTTCAGGGACTATTAGAGGGAAATATATTGTTGGTGGATGAACACCATAATCAAGCATCCTTTTTGCTATATCCAAAGTGGAAACCCCATATTTTTCTTTGATATCCTTTCCACTTAAGACAAATTCATGTTTACAAATAGTATCATAAGCAATCTTGATTAATTTTGATAGTTTTACTCTTAAATAATTTGCATTTAATACTGCTTTTTCAGCTATTTCATTTAAACCCTTTTGCCCCATAGTCAAAATATATGTGTATGCTCTTACCATAACAGC
This sequence comes from Exilispira sp., assembly GCA_035385485.1. GTDB lineage: Bacteria > Spirochaetota > JAAYUW01 > JAAYUW01 > JAAYUW01 > Exilispira. The sequence continues at coordinate 3,760 of DAOOKC010000001.1, read as the reverse complement.
AATATTCCCATAGAAACCTGAAACCCTACCAATAGATTTAGTTCTATTGTAATCTAGCTTATAATTACCATCTTCAAAAATAATATCAGGAACTGGTAAGAATGGAATTAAATTTTCATTAACCATAATAGGTCCACTTCCTGGGCCACCACCACCATGAGGTGTGGAAAATGTTTTATGTAAGTTTAGGTGAACTACATCAAAATTCATATCTCCAGGTCTAACTTTACCTAAAATAGCATTAAAATTTGCTCCATCATAATATAGTAATCCACCAACATCATGAATTATTTTAGCTATTTCGATAATATTTTTTTCGAAAAGTCCTAATGTATTTGGATTTGTCAGCATTAAACCAGCAAGATCTGGTCCAACATGCTTTTTTACCTCATCTATTGATACAAGTCCTTTATCATCTGATTTAATTTCAACCACTTCAAAACCTGCTATATGCGCAGAAGCGGGATTGGTTCCATGAGCTGAATCTGGGACAAGAATTTTAGTCCTTTTTTCACCTTTTGCCTCAAAATAAGCCTTAAAAATTTTCATTCCCACAAATTCACCATGGGCTCCAGCAAAAGGTTGCAATGTCCCCCACTTCATACCCGTAATTTCTGCCAATGACTGCAAAAGTTTATATTGAAGTTCAAGTATACCTTGAATAGTGTCTATATCTTGCAAAGGATGAATATTAGTAAAACCTTCTAACTTAGAAGTTTCTTCATTTATTTTTGGATTATATTTCATAGTACATGAACCAAGTGGATAAAAACCAAGATCTACTCCAAAATTTTTCTTCGAAAGTTCAGTAAAATGTCTTATGACATCTACTTCTGAAAGCTCAGGTATATTTCTTTCATTTTCAGATAATAAATTTTTAGGATAGATTTTATTTAAATCAATTTGAGGAATATTTGTTTTTGGTATTATATACGCAACTCTTGAGGGTTTTGAAATTTCATTTAAAAGTTTTGTCATAATATTCCTCCAACTGTCTTAACATAAAGGTCAATTTCTTCTTTTGTTCTTTTTTCAGTTGTAGCTATTAACACTGCATTTTTATACTTTTCCCCAAGAAGAGGTTCAAGCATGATTCCACCAAATATTCCCTTGTTTTTAAGTTCAGAAATTACAGTTTTAGCATCTTTATTAAAGACAAAAGCAAATTCATTAAAATATGGCTGATTAAATAAAATTTTACCTGCTTTTATTTTAGTAAGTTCATCTGCAAGATAATGAGCTGCTGAAACAGATCTTATTGCTACATCTTTTAACCCTGATTTCCCCATTATACTCATATAAACTGTGGAAGCTAAAGCCATTAAAGCCTGATTTGAACAAATATTTGAAGTTGCTCTTTCTCTTTTAATATGTTGTTCTCTTGCTTGTAATGTAAGAACAAAACCTCTATTACCATCTTTATCAACTGTTTGTCCGACAATCCTTCCTGGCATCTTTCTCAAATACTCTTCTTTAGCAGCGATGTAACCTGCAGAAGGACCCCCAAAATATTGAGGAATTCCAAAAGGCTGTAAATCACCTATTGCAATATCTGCATCCCATTCTCTGGAATTTTTTAAAATAGAAAGACTAAGTGGATTTGATGAAATTATTAAAACCTTTTTATTTTCTCTTATAATTTTAGATACTTCAGATAGATCTTCTAAAATACCCAAAAAATTAGGAGTTTGAACAATAAGACCCGCCACTTTATCAGAAATCTTGGATTTTAGATCATCAATATCAGTCCTTCCATCTTTACCTTTGATTTCCACAATCGAAATGTCAAGACCAAGAAAATAAGTTTTTAATACCTGCTTTGTAAATGGATGTAGGTATTCTGATATTAATATAGTATCAGATTTTTTTACACTATTTAAAGCCATTACAGATGCTTCAGATGCTGCAGTATGTCCATCATACAATGATGCATTTGACACATCAAGTCCTGTTAATTCACATATTAAAGATTGAAACTCAAAAATAGATTGTAATGTTCCCTGAGATATTTCCGCCTGATATGGAGTATAAGAAGTATAAAACTCGCTTCTAGATATTATATGTTGAACAACAACGGGGATTATATGATCATAAGAACCACCACCTAAAAAGGAAATTGCTGTCTTGTTTTTTTCTGAAAGAGATTTGAGTTCTTTATAAACTTCAAATTCAGACATTGGATCAGGTATATTTAAATGTCTTCTTAATTTTATAACTTCTGGTATATCTGCAAAAAGATCATCAATTGAATTTACACCAATATCTGAAAGCATTGATTTTACTTCTTCCGAAGTATGCGGTATATAAGGATGCATAAAAACTCCTTAGTGAGTACCTTCTGTCTCACAAAATTCTTCGTATTGATCAGCGTCCATTAGTTCATCTAGTTCCGAAGGATCACTTAGTTCAACTGCATAAATAAAAGCATCATATGGTTTATGATTTATAAGCTCTGCATCATCTTCAAGATCTTCATTAACTTTAATTATAGTGCCACTTACAGGAGAAAAAATTGGTGAAGCTGCTTTAACAGATTCTATATTACTAATTTCATCACCTTTTGAAACTTCAGTATCTACCTCTGGAAGTTCAACGTAAACAATATCACCTAGAGAATGCTGTGCAAAATCTGTTATACCAACATAAGCAATACCATCTTCAACTCTAATCCATTCATGAGTTTTTGAATACTTTAGATTTTTTAAAATTTCCATATATCCTCCATATTTTTATCTAATTGACTTAACCTTAAATTAATCAATTTAAAAAAAAGAAAAGTATTTTATTAATTATTAATTATCTTTTTTAGTGTTTTTATAAAAAGGAGTCTTAACGATAATAGCCTTTTTTAATTTACCATGGATTTCGACATCGACTTCATCGTTTAATTTTAAGCTACTATCAATTAAAGCAAGTGCGACATTTTTATCCAACATTGGCGAATAAGAACCGGTAGTTATAAAACCTATTTCATTCCCATTTTTAAAAACTTTATAACCCGCTCTTGGAACACCTTTATCGATCATTTCTAAACCTTTTAATGATCTTTTGACACCATTTTGAACCTGACTTAAAAGCACTTTCTTCCCTATAAAATCTTCTTTATCTAACTTAACAAAAAACTTTAATCCCGCTTCAATAGGAGTTATTTCCTTGCTAATTTCATGACCATAAAGAGGAAGTTTTGCTTCAAATCTCAAAGTATCTCTACAACCAAGACCACATGGTAAAACATTATCTTCTCTAGTTTTTTCATATATATAATCCCAAACTCTTTTACCTTGAGCAGCTGAGACATATATTTCAAATCCATCTTCACCTGTATAACCAGTCCTTGAAACAATGCAATCAATTCCATTAATTTGAACAGGATCTTTAAAATGAAAAAATTTAATAGAAGATAAATCGAAATTTACATATTTCTGCAAAATCTCTTCTGCTTTTGGCCCTTGTAAAGCTATTTGGACAATTTCAGATGAAATATTTTCGATTGATACTGCGCAATTTTTATTGGAAACTATCCAATCATAATCTTTCTCCACATTTGAAGCATTAACGACAAGTAGATATTTTTTCTTACTATATTTATATACTAAAAGATCATCGACTACCCCACCATCTGGATAACACATTAGTGTATAAATTACCTGTTCATTCTCCATACCTTTGACATCATTTGTTACTAAATAATCTACATATTTTTCAGCATCTGGTCCTTCAACTATTATCTCACCCATATGAGAAACATCAAACATACCCG